>CAVPWJ010000201.1:0-4961 GCA_963708955.1 uncultured delta proteobacterium | reverse complement strand
TCTCCCCCGAGACCGACCCCCCCACCCCCGCGGTTTTTCCCTTCCCAGGCGAATTTCGTCATCGTCTCCTCCGTTCCTCCTTCCTGAACGGGATCAGGCCCTGCGGCCCGTTCCCTGGGGGTGGCTCTGCGCCGCCGTCAGCAGATTGCGGAATTCGTCGGGGTCGGAGCTGCGCCCCACCGCGTCGTCCAGCGTGATCTCCCTTCGCAGGTACGTCGCGAGCAGCGACTGGTTCATCGTCTGCATCCCGAACTTCGTCTGACCCACCTGCATCTGGGAGTAGATCTGGTGCACCTTCCTCCCGGATCAGGTTCCGGATCGCCGGGTTCGGGATCATCACCTCGAGGGCGAGGACGCGCCCGTTCCCGCTCGCCCGGGGAATGAGGATCTGGGAGATGACCCCTTCGAGGACGAAGGAGAGCTGCGCGCGGACCTGCGGCTGCTGGTAGGGAGGGAACACGTCGAGGATCCGGTTGATCGTCTGGACGCAGGAGTTCGTGTGGAGCGTCGCGAACACGAGGTGGCCGGTCTCCGCGACGGTCAGCGCCGCCTCGATCGTCTCCAGGTCCCGCATTTCGCCGATCAGGACGACGTCGGGGTCCTGCCGAAGAATATATTTGAGCGCCTTCTTGAACCCCTGCGTGTCCGCGTTCACCTCCCGCTGGTTCACGAGGCATTTCTTGTGCGGGTGGAGATACTCGATCGGGTCCTCGATCGTGATGATGCTGCGAGCGACCGGTATGGGATTTTGATAAGGGCTTGGCTGCCACCGCTATTTGGTACCGGGATTTTATTGAGAGCGGTGCCGTGATCAGCCAAACTCAGTTGGCTAATTATGTTGCTGATGCTCAAGCGGCTGGGATTTCATGGAGCAAGGCATGAAAATTGTTGCGACACCGATTTCGGGCGTGTTCGAGGTGGAGACGACGCCATTTGTCGATCATCGCGGCGCTTTCGCCCGACTCTACTGTGAGCATGAACTTGCCGAGGTGATAGGGGGGCGTCGTATCGTCCAGATAAACCATTCCCGAACGGAAATGGCGGGTGTCGTACGTGGCCTCCATTACCAGCATCCGCCCCATGCCGAAATGAAACTGGTGCGCTGCCTTAAGGGGCGCGTGTGGGATGTTGCCGTGGATTTGCGCCAGGGCTCGCAGACTTTCCTTAAGTGGCATGCTGTCGAGTTGTCGCCGGCACGGGCCAATATGCTGGTTATACCGGAAGGCTGTGCGCATGGATTTCAAGTGCTGGAGGCGGGGAGCGAAATCATTTATTTTTCAACGGCATTTTACGAGCCGCAAGCCGAAGATGGGGTCCGCCATGACGACCCGCGTCTCGGTGTCGCGTGGCCGTTGGTTAGTGTCGGTTTGTCTGCTCGTGACCTCGGTTTTCCTGCCCTTGCGCGGGATTTTTGTGGGATTTCATAAATAATCGCTGAGCAGAAACATTGCAACTGTGCCCGGCATTAAGGAGTGAATGTGAAAATTATTGTTACCGGTGCCACCGGTTTTGTTGGCCGGCACGCCATTGCTGCCCTACTCGCTCGGGGGCATGAGGTGGTGGCGGTGGCGCGTAACTATGAAAAGTTTGCCGCTATGCCATGGAAGGATATGGTTACGGTAATAGTACGCGATATTCATGCCGATATCGGAGAACTAGAGGGCCTGTTGAGTGGCGTTAATATTTTGATGCACCTGGCGTGGCCGGGTTTGCCAAATTACAAGGAGCTGTTTCACGTAGAGGAGACTTTGCCGGCGGATTACCGTTTTATCAAGGCCATGGTGGAAGGGGGAGTAAAGCGTGTCCTGGTAACCGGAACCTGTTTCGAGTATGGCATGCAGTACGGTCCTCTTGACGAGAGCGCGGAGTCTCGTCCGACCAACCCTTATGGTCTTGCCAAAGATAGTTTGCGCCGTTTTTTGGAGGCGCTGGAGCGGGTGCATCCTTTTGTTTTGCAGTGGGTGCGGTTGTTCTACATGTATGGCCCAGGGCAGAATCCGAATAGCCTTCTTGCCCAACTTGATCGGGCGATTGACGCTGGCGAGGTGATATTCAACATGTCCGGTGGAGAACAGCTAAGGGATTATCTGCCAGTGGAAGAAGTGGCGAGGCGACTGTCTTTTTTGGTTGAGCATCCGGAATGCCGGGGAATTGTTAATTGTTGCAGCGGGAGGCCAGTGTCGGTTCGCCGCCTTGTTGAAGACCATATTGCTGCCCGAAAAGCCTCGATTCGTCTTAATCTTGGATTTTACCCATACACAGATTACGAACCGATGGCGTTCTGGGGGAACCCGGGGAAACTCAGCAATGTGGTGAGTTAGGCCGGAGAAATTCCCCGCGGTCGCGAGAGTCGAAATAATTTACCTACTCCCAACTTTTCCATTTCTAGATGGGGCCATTGTCATCGGCGGCCACCGACTTTGTTCTGGATTGGGGTTGTTGACAGATTTGTTAAAGTATTCTTGGGCGCCGTCGATATTGAAACAATGCCTGTTGAGGAAAATAATATGTTACCCGTTGCAAATATTCCTACACCCAATGACTTGCGTACACAGATTGGTGGCCGCAAAGTTTACATTTGGGGCGCACGCCATGATGGCTACGCTGCTTATCTCGCATTCGGTCGCTTAGGGATATTGATTTCCGGTTTTGTCGATAGCAGCTTGTCCTTGCAGGGGACGCACGTGTTCGATCTGGACATCGATCTGCCCGAAAAGTTTTTTAAAGAACATGGTGTGGATGAGTCCTATGTCGTGATTGCGTCAGGATTTCACGCCGACGAAATTGCATCGGAATGTGTTCGGCATGGTTTTGAGCCGGGGCGCGACTTCGTTATTCAGGGTGAATTGCGAAAATTCAACTATCAGGTCGACATAGCGGGTAGCTGCAATTTGCGATGCATTTCATGTCCGAGAGGCAACTTCGATTCGCATCGTAGCAAGGGATTCATGTCGGTCGAGACGTACCGTCGGTTGGTCGAGAAGATACTGCAAGAAGATCCCTATACCGGCATCATCAGTTTATATAATTGGGGTGAGCCGCTGCTAAACCGGGAATTGGCGGATATCGTGCGGATTACCAACGAATACGGCTTGCTTTCGGCTATTTCCAGCAACCTCAGCATGAAGATCGATTTTGAGCCGGTCATCGCCGCAAAGCCGACGTGGTTCCGGGTGTCCACTTCGGGTTGGGGTGAGCGTTACGAGGTAACGCATACTGGTGGAAAGTGGGATCTGCTCCTCGAAAATGTCCACAAGCTGCGGGAATATCGTGATCGGCATCACCCGGAAATGCTGGTTGAGATCTTCTACCACATATACAACCATAACAGGGAAGATTTTGACCGCTGGCAGGCTTTATGCGATGAGCTGGGGTTTGTTTTGCGGTATCGCCATGCGGCGTTGGCGCCTCTCGACAATATTGAGGCCATTATCGAAGGGCGGCCAGTCAACGAGCGCGTGCGGGAAACCATGAAGCTTCAGTTCCTGCAAGTTGAAGATGTGATGGAGCAGGCATATGCGGAGCGGCATCGCCCTTGTTACTATGAGAACCATCTTTGGATCACGTGGGATTTGCGCATCGCTCAGTGCATGGAATGGTACCGCTCGGATCTGAACCTCATCGAGGGAAGTTTTCTGGACGTTTCCGCCGACGACATCCTGAAGGCGCGGGCTTCCAGCGAATTCTGCGCACACTGCAAAGAAAGGGGCATCCATCGATGCTTCGTGGTGTACAGCGATGAAAAGCTCATCAAGGAAAAAATGAGCATTTCCCTACCAGTGGTGTCGGCTTGAAATGAGCAAGATGGATAAAAACCAAGTCATTGCGCTTCTCACCGGGCGTCCGGTCTACATTTGGGGTGCGATGATCGTAGGGCAGGGCGTTTGCCGCGCGTTCGAGCGGCTGGGTATCCCGGTGCGGGGGTTCCTTGATTCCAGCGCCAGCCTGCAAGGAACAAGGGCGCTCGGATTCCCCGTTTCCTCTCCGGGCGAGGCGCTGCTTAAAGCTAAGTCGGGTGAGGCTTACATCGTTATTGGCTCCGGCCACCATGACCGCAGCATTGAGGAAATTTGCAGGAGCCATGGGTTACAGCTGCATAGGGATTTTTTACCCTCCAGGGAGCTCAATGATGTTGATCCCAGCGTCGATGTATCGGGAGCCTGCAATTTGCACTGCATCTCCTGCCCTCAGGGGAATATCACCGATCGCCCTGAGACGGGCTTCATTTCTGTGGACGATTATCAGCTTATTCTGGATAAGCTGTTGCGGGAGCTGCCCTTCCTCGGCAGCATCCAACTCTACGCCTGGGGGGAGCCACTGCTCCATCGTCAGCTGCCTGAAATAATCAGCCGTACGCGGGAAGCTCGGGTTCTCACGGCGATTTCCACCAATCTCAAGCTCGATCGTGGCTTGAAGGAGGTGGTCGAGGCGCGGCCCGATTGGATAAAAGTGTCCACGTCGGGCTTCGGCAGCAATTATGAAATCGGGCATACGGGGGGCAACTGGGAGCGTTTCCTGGGGAATCTCCGGCGGCTTGCGGCGTTGAGGGATGAACGCCACCCCGATATGCAGATCATCCTGAATTACCATCTCTACAAGCACAGCACCGGGGACAGTTACCGGGCCATGCGTGATTTGTGCCAGGAAATCGGGCTGATTTTTCGTCCCAACATGGCGTACCTCTATTCGTTGGACAATGTGCTGGATCATGTCGAGCAGCGCAAGTTGTCCGATGAGGCGACTCAAACCCTGGACATGTTGTTGATGGATATCGACGAAGGCCTTCGGCGCGCGAAAGAGCGCCGCCATCTTCCTTGTCCGGAGGAGCGTTGTTTGCCGATCAACTGGGATCGGCGTGTACGTTTCTGCGGCGTTTATTTCAAGCCCTTCATTGCGGATGATTTTCTAAAGACTTCGGTGGCAGACATTTTGGAGCGCCGCCGGACGAGCGATTTCTGCGC
>CAVPWJ010000200.1:0-9991 GCA_963708955.1 uncultured delta proteobacterium | reverse complement strand
AAGCGCATACGACACCTTCGGCGTTGGTCATTCCAGCACCTCGATCAGCGCCGCCCTGGGCATGGCACTCGCCGCGCGCCTGACGGGCAGCGACCGGCGTGCCGTCGCCGTGATCGGCGACGGCGCCATGACCGCCGGCATGGCGTTCGAAGCCCTGAATCACAGTGCCCACCTGGACCTCGACCTGCTGGTGGTGCTGAACGACAACCAGATGTCCATCTCCCGCAATGTGGGCGGGCTCTTCCACCTATTTTTCCAAACTGTGGTCGAGCCGGCTCTACAACTGGGTGCGCGAGGCCGGCAACCACCTTGCCGTAATGCTGATCGCCATGGTGCCGATGGCTACCCGTTGGCACTTGGTCGGGGCTGCTCTCTGCGATCTCTTCGGCACCCTCGTACTGGCGCTCATACTGTGCCGTATGGTGCGCGGCCTCGTGCAGCGCCTTGGACGAATGAGTGTCGAGGCCGCGGCCGTACCGTTGATGGCGGCCTTCGCGAGTGCTGTGGCTGGGTGGAGCGCCGGCCGGCTCGTCTCGGATCCGTTGATGCGCGTTTCGATCGAGATCTCGATCGCCGGGGCAGCGTACCTCGTAACGGTCGGCACGCTCGGTGGATGGGCGCAGGTCGCGGAGCTGCGTGATCTCCTCGGCAAGGCGGTCTGGCAGCGCCCCGCGCGTGCCGGGGCTCACTGAAAGCGGCGACTCACGTCCGCTGCGACTGTACCCGCGCCACAATGAAACCGATCGTCTCCGTTACCATCGTCCTGTACAACTCGGCGGATCATCTCGCGGAGTGCCTCGCTTCGATTCGAGGGTCCCTCGAGAGCGGATTCGCCGAGCTCGTAGTGGTGGACAACGCCTCGCCGGACCGAAGCCTCGAAATTGTCGCGCGCGAGCGGCTACACACGAGCTGTGTCGTGGCAGAGTCGAATCGAGGCTTTGCGGCGGGAGCCAACCTGTCCTGGCCCGCCGTGCGAGGAGCGTATTGGCTGCTCCTGAACCCGGATGTGAAAGTACCCGAGAGAGGGCTCGAATCGCTGATCGGCTGGATGGAGCGACACCCGCAGATCGGAGCTGCCAGCCCCGAGATCGAGGATGATCGAGGATCTCGCAGAAGCCCGGGTCAGCGCTTTCCGTCCGCCGCCTTGACGTTGCTGGAGATGAGCCGTCTGCACCTGTTACTTTCGTCGACGATGCGCGGTGGGCTGCTGCGAGGCGCCTATTGGACTAGCGGCGACCAACTCGACGTCGATTGGGTGCCCGGCACCTGTCTCGTTGTTCGTCGAGAAGCGGTGGAGAGTGCCGGGCTGCTCTCCGAAGAGTTCTTCATGTACGGCGAGGACATCGAGTGGTGCGGGCGCATTCGCGCCGCCGGCTGGAAGATCGGCGTGTCGAGCGAGGTTGCCGTCGTGCATCGCGAGGGATCGAGCAGCATTCATAGCTGGGGTGGCGAGGAGGCGAGGCGGCGGATGGTGCACGGTATCTACGAGGCGTGTCGAAGGATTCGCGGCCCGTTTGGCGCGAGAGGCTTCGCCGTAAGCCAAGCGCTCGCGCTGGCGATAGAGTCGGCGATACCGAGTCGGTCGATCGAGCATCGTTCTCGGTCCCGCGCCTTTGCACGGGACTACTGGGCCCTCGCCCGGAGAGCCTGAAGAGGAAGAGGCCGCCCCCCTTTCCTGGAGCCGAGCCCTGAACACTCCCACCCAACTCGACGCGACGGTTATCGTCCCGACGTTCAATCGCTGCTTCGCGCTGCTCGCCACTCTTTCCAGGCTCGAGAGCGTAGATCATCCGCGGGACCGCTGGGAGGTGATCGTTGTCGACGACGGCTCCACCGACGACACCGAAGTCGAAGTCGGTCGCTGGGTCGAGCGTGCCACCATCCGCGTCCGCTACGAACGCCAGGATAACACCGGCCCGGCGGCTGCGCGCAACCGCGGGGCGCACCTTGCGTCGGGTCGTGTGCTCGTTTTCATCGATAACGACATCCTGGTTCGCCCCGATTTCCTTCGCCTTCACCTCGCTGCGCTCTCTGGCGCTCCGAACTGTTGGGTGATCGGTCGGATCGTGCACCCCGCGGCGATTCGGGAAACGCCCTTTGGCCGCTTTCGCGACGAGCTGTGGGAACGCTTTCACGAGACGCAGGGCGGTCGAGTGGTAGCGGAAACCGATGGGATGACCGCCGCGAACCTCTCGCTGCCAGCGGCGGACTTTCACCGCCTCGGCGGTTTCGACGAGGCCTTTACGATCGCCAGCAGCGAGGACTGGGAGCTCGGCTACCGGGCGCGGCAGGCCGGCGTGAGGGTCCTGTATCACCCGGGAATCGTCGTCGTTCACGACGACTGGGCGGTCTCGCTTGCCAAGTTCTGCGAAAGGCAACGGCTCTATGCGCTGTCTGACGTTCTGCTATGGCGGAAATACGGCGAGCGGAGCCCGCGGCTTGCCGTCGTCCTTGAGAACGGGCCCATTGATTGGGGGCGGGACCGCCCGTCGCTGATCGTGAAGAAGGGGCTCAAGCGGCTGCTGGCAAGCCGCCCCGGCTCAGCGCTGCTGCGAGCGGGATGCACGCTTGCCGAGCTGCTCATGCCTGCGCGACCGCTGACCGCGCGCGTGTACGAGGCGGCGGTGTCGGTCGCGATCTTTCGCGGAGTCCGCGAGGGGATGGAGCGATATCGGGCGATAGCGCCTTTGCCGGAGGCGAAGGCAGTAGGGCCGGCGTTGCCCGAGCAGCCTTCCTCGGTGTGACGATGCCGCGATTGGTCTGCCACTTGATCGACTCGAACGCCGACACGGCGTACTTCCGCTCGATCGCAGAGCGCTGCGACCGCGGCTGCTACCCGACTCTCATCGGTTCGATCGCTCCGGAAGGACCCCTCCAGTCGGCGATGCGGCGCATCGGAGCCCGCGGGTTCTCGCTCGATACCGCAACGCGGTCCCGCTATCCACTCGCTGTCGCACGACTGGCGCGTCTCCTCCGCCGCGAGCGGGCCGCGCTGCTCCACACCCACTGCTTCGAACCGACCGTGCTCGGGGTCTTTGCCGCGCGCGCGGCGGGAATCCCCTTCGTGTTCACGCGTCATCACTCCGACCACCACGTGCGGATGGGCAAACGATGGCACACGCGCATCGATGGGTGGTGCGCGCGGCGCGCCGATGCCGTGATCGCGGTATCGGAAGCCACGCGACGGGTAATGACGGACATCGAGGGGGTGCCTTCCGAGCGCATCCGAGTGGTCTACAACGGCATGGAGCCGCTGCCCGCCCCGGCGCGTGAAGCGCTGATGCGCGCGCGGCAAGCGCTCGGCATCGGCGAGCAGCGTGTGCTCCTCGTGGCGGGTCGTCTCCACGAAGAGAAGGGCCATCGCGTCCTCTTCGAGGCGCTCGCGGCGGTTCGATCGCAACTCGATCCGTTCGTCTTGCTCGTCGCGGGGGAGGGGCCACACCGCGCCCAGCTCGAGGCCGAAGCCAGGGCGCTCGGCCTCCACCCGAGCGTGCGCTTTCTCGGCCAGCGCAGCGACGTCGCCGAGCTGATGTCACTAGCGACGGTGGTCGTGGTGCCGAGCCTAGCCGAGTCGTTCGGGTACGTAGTGCTCGAGGCGATGAGCTTGGGGCGTCCTGTGGTCGCCACCACGAGCGGAGGCATCCCTGAGGTGGTCGGCGGCTCCGGCGCAGCGCTGCTCGTCGCACCGGGATCGGTCTCGGAGCTCGCTGGCGCAGTCTCCACGGTCGTCCTCGACACCTGGCTTGCCGAGAGCATGGGAGAAGCCGGGCGTGCGCGATCTCGGGCGTTCGGTTTCGAACCGATGATTCGCAGATACGAACGCGTGTACGACGAGGTGTTCGTCGAGCGGGTTGAAAGGCGAGTCACTCGCGATGCCTGAGATCAGCGTCGTCATACCCACGTTCAATCGCTCGTCGTGGATCGCTCGGGCCGTACGCAGCGCTTTCGCCGCCGGGAGCGACGTCGAGGTCATCGTCGTGGACGACGCCTCGACCGACGACACCCCGGAGGTCTGCCGCGCGCTTCGGGGAGTCCGGTATCTCCGTCTCACACGAAATTCAGGCGTGGCTTGCGCGCGCAATGCCGGGATCGACGAAGCACGCGGCGAATACGTTGCTTTTCTGGACGATGACGACGAGCGACTCCCAGGTTCGCTGGACGCACAGCTCGCTCTTCTCAAGTCGAATCCGGAGGTCTCTTTCGCTTACGGGCAAGTGCTGATCGGCGACGCTCTCGACAATCGCCCGACGGGCGAGAAGCGACCGACGAGCCCGCCGGGAGGAGACATCTTCTGGAAGCTCCTCGAGGCAAACTTTATTTACGTTCCCTCCACCATGATCTCCAAGCGACATCTCCGCGATGTCGGCAAGTTCGACACGCGATTTCCCGGACTCGAGGACTGGGATCTCTGGCTTCGCCTTGCGGAGCAACATGCCGTAGTTGCACTCGACCGCCCCGTCGCGATCTACCGTCTCGCCAGCGGCGGTTCGGGCCAGATGAGCTCCGACCAAACGCGCATGAGTGCCCTCAGCGAGCTCGTACGTGAAAAGGCCCTGCGCCTGCCGCGTGTTCTCGCAGCTCCCGGACGGGAGCGCGCCGCGTTCAAACGCTACTGGCGCAACTACCGGTCCGACAAGTTGATCTGGACGGCGTGGTATTCGCTGGAACGAGGCCATGCTCGCTCGGCGCTTCGCGATCTCGTCGAGGCGCTTCGGGTGCATCCGCTCCGTGCTGCACGTCCCTGGACCCTCGAGCTGCTTGTGTCGAGCTTCTTCCGATCGCTGGCTCCAGCCTCGAGGATTCAACTGCGGCCGAGAAAGAGCGGACGTAGTCATGAAGACCTGTAGCGTCATCATCACGACCTACAATCGTCGCCAGGCGCTGGAGGCCACGCTCGAGGCTCTGGCGGACCAAACCGTTCCGCCCGAGGACTACGAGATCGTCGTGGTGGACGATGGATGCAGCGACGCAACCTGGGAATTCCTCCAGGGCTGCCACTTGGCCCCGGCGTCGACACGCCTCCGTCAGCCGGTGAATTCCGGAATTTCTGCGGCGCGAAATCGTGCGATTCGGGCATCGACAGGGCGCATTCTCGTCTTCGTATCCGACGACCTCATCGTTCCAAGGGAGTTTTTGGCTGCCCACCTGCGCACGCTCGATCGTTTTCCGGGCTACTGGGTGGTAGGCGGCTTCCGGCAGATCGAGTCGTCGACGGAGACGCGCTTCGGCCGCTACCTGGACGCCCTGGAGCAGGGGTTCGAGGACGACCGGAAGCTTCGCTCGCTCGGGCCGAGTCTCTGGGAGATGAACTGGCCGACTGCGCGCAACCTCTCCGTGAGGAGAGACGAGATCGAGCGCGCCGGGCTGTTCGACGAACAGTTCCGCAACACCTGCGAGGATCAGGACCTCACCCACCGCGCTCGCGCGATCGGCATCCGCTTCCTCTACAACACCGAGATCACCTGCTTGCACAACGACCAGTCGGGCGACCTCAAGCGGTACTGCGAGGCCCAGCGGCGCGGCGCGCGGGACACCGTGCGGTTTTGTGCGAAATACCCTGCGGAGCACGGCGAAGCGCCGGTCGCGCGGGCAAACGGGCCGGTCATGCGCGAGGACGGAACCGTCGAGGTCGCGAAGAAAGTGCTGAAGAGATTGCTCGCCCTGCCGGCCATGACGGCTGCGCTCGAGCTCACCGTTCGCATTGCCGAGCGCGCGTTGAGCGACGACCCGCTCCACCGGCTGTACCGCCTGCTGATCGGTGTCTACACCTTCCGCGGGTGGCGGGAGGGATTGCGTGAAGCTCGCCCGGCGGGAGAGTTGGTCAGAGATGCGGCCTAGCGTTTCGGTCGTAATCCCAGCCTACAACCTGGCCCGATACCTGCCGCAGGCGATCGATAGCGCGCTCGCGCAGAGTTGCCCCGCCGCGGAGGTGATTGTCGTCGACGACGGGTCGCTCGACGAGACGCCAGAGCTGCTCGCCTCGTACGGTGACCGGATCCGGATCCTGCGCCAGGAAAACCGCGGGCTCTCCGCCGCCCGTAACGCGGGGGCCGCAGTTGCGCGGGGAGACCTGCTGGCGTTTCTCGACGCCGACGACGTCTGGCTACCGACGAAGCTCGAAAAGCAAATCGCGCGCTTCGAGGCGGACGGCGGGATCGGCCTCGCGCATTGCGGGGTTGAGGAGATCGACGGCTCCGGGAACGTGATTGGATGCCGGCTCGACGGGCTCGAGGGGTGGGTGTCCGAGGACATGCTTCTGTTCGAGCGAGGCGTGATCCTGGGGGGCGGCAGCGGGTGCGTGATGCTTCGCAGTCTCTTCGAGGAGGTCGGTGGATGCAATCCCAGCCTGTCGACCTCGGCGGACTGGGACCTATATTACCGCATCGCTCGTCTTCGGCGGGTCGCCTTCGTCGCCGAGCCGTTGCTTCGCTACCGCTTTCACGCCTCCAACATGCACGCGGACATCGCCGCGATGGAGCACGACATGATGATCGCCTACCGCGGCGCCTTCGACGCGGAAAGAGGGCGCCTCCGAGGGATCCGCCGGCGCTGCTATGGCAACCTGTACGCCGTACTGGCCGGCTCGTACTTCGGAGCCGGCCAGTACGGCAGCTTCCTGCGCCATGCCGCGAAAACGCTCTGGTTCAGGCCTGCGAACGTCCCGCGATTTCTTGGCTATCCCTTGCGGATGTACTGGCGAAGAGCCGCGCAGCACGGGGCGGCCCCTTCGCCGAACGGACCGCGGCTCGGCATCGTCGAAGCCCGCCGCGGGGGGTCCTGAGCGAGATCGACTTCAGTGGCAGGGTTTCAGACACAGAGCATGCTCGCGAGCGGAGAAGGCGACGCTCGTAGCGATCTGGTAGCCGGACCGAAGCGGGCTTCGCTCTACATCTCCTATTTCGGGATCGCCGAGCCCCTGGTGGAGACGCAGGTCGTGGCTTATCTCGCGGAGCTTTCACGCCGCAGCGTCGAGGTTCACCTTCTGACCTTCGACGCGCAACGCTTCGAGCCAGCCGAGGCGCACGCCATCTCGGCGCGGCTCGCGTCGCGGGGAATCCGCTGGCACTCGCTCCGCTATCACCGCCGGCCGTCGCTACCCGCGACCGCCTACGACGTGCTCGTCGGCGCGTGGAAAGCCATGCAGATCTGCCGCAGGCACGGGATCGGACTCGTCCACGCGCGCTCGCACGTGCCCGCCGCCATGGCCTCGATCCTCAAGCGCACTCTCGGCTGCCGTGTGTTGTTCGACCTGCGCGGCCTGCTCGCGGAGGAGTACGCCGACTTCGGCCACTGGTCGCGCGGCGGCCTGAAGTTCGCGCTCACTCGGCGGATGGAGAAACGCTTCTACCGAGAAGCGGACGCCCTGGTCGTGCTCACCCACCGCATCAAGCGAGAGCTGCTCGAGACCGAAGAAGCGCTGCGCGGAAGAGAGGCGGACATCACGGTGATCCCTTGCTGCGTCGACGTGGAGCGCTTCCGCGTATCGCCCGAGGATCGAATGCGGGTGCGCCGCGAGCGAGGCTGGTCGGATCGCACCGTCCTCACGTACGTCGGCAGGATCGGCTCGTGGTATCTGCACCAGCATATGGCCGCCTTCGTCGCCACTGCTTGTCGCCAGGATCCGGGGATTTTCTTTAGCGTGCTGACGCAAAGCGACCCCGCACCGATCGAGAGCGAGCTGCGCGGCGCCGGCGTGCCGCCGAGCTGCTACTGGGTGGGACGGGCTTTTGCGGACGAGCTGCCCGCGCTGCTCGGTGCGTCCGACGCCGGTCTTTGCTTCCTCGAAGGAGCGTCCAAGCGGGCGTCCTCGCCGACGAAGATCGGCGAATACATGGCAGCCGGCTTGCCCGTCATCACCAATCCGTGGGGCGGTGACTACGTCGAGGTGCTGCGCGATCAGCGACTCGGCGTGGTGCTCGACGAATTCTCCGAGCCGGCGTTTTCCGCAGCCTTACGCGAGCTGCGAGAGCTTCTGGGCGAGCCCGACCTAACGGCCCGTGTCCGCTCGTTTGCCGACGAGGAGCTGTCGCTCTCGGCGGTGGGTGGAGCGCGGTACGCGTCTGTCTACGAGCGGCTTCTCGCCCCTGGGGATCGAGTTTCATCGGCGAGTCACCCCGCGATTCCGTCGAGGATCGCGGACTCGCGTGGGC
The DNA here is from genome assembly GCA_963708955.1 of uncultured delta proteobacterium. Lineage (GTDB taxonomy): Bacteria > Desulfobacterota > Binatia > JACPRU01 > JACPRU01 > JACPRU01. The sequence continues at coordinate 1,841 of CAVPWJ010000200.1, read as the reverse complement.
GGATTTGAAAGTTCTCCTGCTAGCACCGTACCCGCTGCGCACCACCCCGAGCCAGCGCTTTCGCTTCGAGCAGTACCTCTCGCTTCTCGCCGAAGAAGGTATCTCGATCGACGTGCGGCCGTTCTTGACGCCTCCGGCGATCCGCATCCTTCATCGGCCCGGCCACATCGCGGCAAAGATCGCGGCGGTGCTCGGCGGAAGCCTGCGGCGGCTGCGCGATCTTCTCAGCGCTGCTCGTTACGACCTCGTGTTCATACACCGCGAGGCGTTCCCGCTTGGGCATCCGTGGATCGAGCGTATTCTGGATGTGATCGGGCGCCCTTACGTCTTCGACTTCGACGACGCGATCTACCTGAGCCGCACCTCCGAGGCGAACCGCTTGTGGACTCGCCTCAAGTGCGCCGGCAAGACCGCGGAGATCGTCCGCCGTGCGCGCCTGGTGATTGCTGGCAACACCCATCTCGCCCGCTGGGCCGGCGAGATCAACCCGAACGTGGTACTCATCTCGACCACGATCGACACGGACTCTTACCGGCCTCGCGAGTCGAGCCGAGAGGGGCCTCTCTGCATCGGCTGGAGCGGCAGCGTCACCACCGTGCCCTATCTCCGAACCATCGAAGGAGTCTTGCGCGACGTGCAGCGGCAGTACGGCGTGCGGCTGCGCGTGATCGGCGATGCGGGCTGCCGGCTCGAGGGAGCGGAGGTCGAGGCGCTGCCGTGGTGCGAGAAGACCGAGGTCGCCGACCTCCAGGAGATCGACATCGGCGTGATGCCGGTCGTCGACGAAGAGTGGGCTCTCGGCAAGGCGGGGCTCAAGGGGATGCAGTACATGGCGCTCGGCATCCCGACCATCATGTCGCCGGTCGGAAGCGGGGCGGAGGTGGCCGAAGGAGGAGCTGCCGTGCTAGCGGCAACGCCGCAAGACTGGCACGATTCGCTGGTGCGCCTCATCCGGGACGAATCCGAGCGCCGCGCGCTCGGCGAGGCGGGTCGAAGGCGAGTGGTTGAGCGCTACTCCGTGCGGGCGAACCTGCCCCGCTATCGAGAGGCGTTGCTCTCGTGTCTGTGATGCCTAGATTCCGCACCCCAGATGGGCGACCGACGTCGCCCATGGTTCCCGGAACATTTGCGCTCCCTGCCCTCGTCCAGGAGCCCTTCGCTTGAAAGCCGACGCTGGCGTCGCCGCTGGAGCACTGCTGTTCGGAGCTTTGCTCTTCCTCGGTCTGTTCCTGGTCTCGGCAACCGCGCGAGATCAGCGGGGGGCTAGACTCGATCGGCAGATCTTTCTCGTCGCGATCGTGCTCCGCTTCGCTGCGTCGGTTGCGCTCTACGGACTGGGGCTCGTCCGCCTGATCGGGGACGAGGATGCCTCGGGTTGGACGGCAGCATTCTCCTTGATTTCCGAATGGGAGAGGCAAGGCGTCACGCTCTTTGACCTGCCTGGGGTCTGGGTCGCTACGCTGCTCCATCCGCGCGGCAACCTCGGCTACCAGTACATGGTTTCGACCCTGTTCTACGTGAGCGGCAGCCGCTCGCGCCTGGTAGCTGCGGTGCTCAACAACTTCTTCGGAGCAATGACCGTCGTGCTGACGGCGCGGGTCGGCGCTTCGATCTTCTCCAGTTGGGTGGGAAGCCGCGTCGGCTGGTATGCGTGCTTTTTCCCTTCGCTGGTCCTGTGGTCCGCGCAGACGTTGAAGGAGCCCATTGTCATCTTCTTGGAGACGCTGGCTCTATACGCGTGCGTACTTTTGAGAGGCTCTCGGGGGAGCCTGCGACACGTAGTGATCTGTAGCGCCGCCATCGTGTTACTAGTGAGCTTTCGCTTTTACGCGGCCTACGTC
>CAVPWJ010000199.1:0-6777 GCA_963708955.1 uncultured delta proteobacterium | reverse complement strand
CCATTCCGCCGTACCTGGCGGAACCCTTCGAGGTATCCTCGATCGCACCACCGGGTCAAGTCGGTCCTCGAGCTGGAAGCACTCGGCGAGCACCCTCTTGACCTCGAGCAGAGCCCGCCGCTCGTCGCGGATCTGCCCCGCCGCGCGCACCGCCTCCAGCACCCGCCGGGAGAGATGCGAAACGCGGTCGTCGGAAAGTCGGGCCATCTCAGCGCGACCTCACAGCCGAAGACTCAGAGCACGAAGCCGCGCTCGCGCGCGAGCTTTTCCTTGATCTTCAGAAGCAGGACGCGCTGATCCATGCCGGCGGTCTGCCGGCGGTTCTCCTCGAAGATGCGCTCGGCCTCGCGCTGGATCTCCGCCTCCTCGCGGAAGTTCACTCGAATCGCCTCCGTCACCCGCTTCTCCACCTGCGCGCTCGCTTCGCCGGTGGCGAGCAATTTGCCTTCGGCGAGCGCCTTGACCACGCGCTCGGCGGCACGGTGGATCGTCTTTTCACTGGCGGCCACAAACTACCCTGATACCGCGTCCACCTCGACTTGACAACGTCCGGCGCCCGCCGTTAGCTCCACGTAGATGATCGTCGTCATGCAGGCGGGCGCCGCCACGGCCGAGATCGACGCCGTGATCGCCGAGATCGAGCGCCTCGGTTGCCGTCCCCACCCGATCTACGGCGTGGAGCGCACCGTGATCGGTTGCATCGGCGACGAGCGCGGCAAGACGCGCCTGCAGGCGCTCGAATCGATGCCGGGCGTCGAGGCCTGCGTGCCGATCTTGAAGCCGTTCAAGCTCGCCAGCCGCGAGGTCCGCCGGGAGAATTCCGTCGTCGACGTCGGCCTCGGCGTCACCGTCGGCGGCCCGAAGCTCGCCGTCATGGCCGGCCCGTGCTCGGTCGAGAGCGAGGCGCAGATCCTCGAGACGTCTAGGGTGGTCAAGGCGGCGGGAGCGAGCATCCTGCGCGGCGGAGCGTACAAGCCCCGCACCTCGCCCTACTCGTTCCAGGGGATGGAGGAGGACGGGCTCAAGCTCCTCGCGCGGGCCCGGCGGGAGACCGGCCTGGTGGTGGTGACCGAGATCGTCGACCCGCACGACACGGACGTGGTCGCCGAGCACGCCGACATCCTGCAGGTGGGCGCCCGCAACATGCAGAACTTCGCGCTGCTCAAGCGGCTCGGCAAGGCGCGCAAGCCCGTGCTCCTGAAACGCGGCATGATGAGCACGCTGCAGGAGTTCTTGATGGCAGCCGAGTACATCCTCTCGGAAGGCAACCCCGACGTCATCCTCTGCGAGCGCGGCATCCGTACGTTCGAGACCGCTACGCGCAACACCCTCGACCTGAACGCCGTGCCCGTGCTCAAGGAGTGGACTCACCTCCCGGTGATCGTCGATCCCAGTCACGGCACCGGCTACTGGCAGTACGTGACGCCGATGGCTTACGCGAGCGTGGCCGCTGGAGCCGACGGCCTGATGATCGAGGTGCACCCCGACCCGGCCCACGCGCTCTCGGACGGCGGACAGTCGCTCAAGCCGAAGCGCTTCGAAGCGCTGATGCGGGGGCTCGCCAAGTTCGCCGAGGCCGCGGGTCGAACCCTGTGAGCGGCGGCGCGCGCCGCCACCTCGCCGACTGGCGCCGCACGCCTCACCGTCCCGCGGCGCTTCGCCCCGGGGATCGCGTGGTGGTGCTCGCCCCGGCGTCGGCCGCCGATCGCCATCGCCTCGACCGCGGCGCGCGAGCGTTGGCCGAGCTCGGCTTCGACGTTCGCGTCTCGCCACAGGCTTATGCCCGGCACGGGAGATTCGCCGGCCGCGACGCTCGCCGCGCCGCCGCGCTGCGCGAGGCCGTCGCCGACCCCGCCGTGCGCGCGATCTTTCTCGCTCGCGGCGGGTTTGGCGCCGCGCGGCTGCTGCCGCTCGTGGAACGCGACCTGGCCCGCGCCGAGCCGAAGATCCTTGTCGGCTACAGCGACGCGACGTCCCTCCTGTCGTTCGTTACCGGCAAGCTCGGCTGGGTGTCGTTTCACGGGCCGATGGTCGCCACCGATTTCCCCACCCTGCGGGCTCCCGACCGCGTCTCGCTGCTCGACGCGCTGAGCGGCGCTCGCGGCGAGCCGATCGCGTTCGCCGAAACGATTCGCCGGGGGGTGGCCGCTGGCAGGACGTTCGGCGGCTGCCTGTCGATCCTCGTCTCGCAGCTCGGCACGCCCTACGCCGTGGACCTCTCCGGCCGCATCCTCTTCCTCGAGGACGTCAACGAAGAGCCCTACCAGATCGATCGCATGCTCACCCAGCTTCGGCTCACGGGTCAGCTCGCGCGCGTGCGCGGCATCGTCTTCGGCGAGATGAAGAACTGCGGGGCGCGCCGCGAGCTGCTCGCGGTGATCGAGGAACGAACCGCGGATCTCGGCATCCCGGTCGCATTCGGACTGCCGAGCGGGCACGGCCGCGGCAAGCGCACGCTGCCGTTCGGCGTGCGCGCGCGGCTCGACGGCGGCCGCCGGCGGCTCGAGATCCTCGAATCGCCGGTTTCGGCATAGCCATCGAACAATCTCTATCGTAGACTTCGGTAACGATGAGTGGTTTTCGTGGGGTCGAGAAGGCGATGGAGGAGGCGGTTGCAAGCCGCGTCTTTCCGGGCGCGGTGCTCCTCGTCAACCAGGACGGCCAGGTCGTGTACCACCGCGCCTTCGGCCATCGCAGCCTCGAGCCGGAGGTCACGCCGCTTCACGAAGACACGATCTTCGACCTCTCGTCGTTGACCAAGCCGCTGGCGACGACCACCGCGTTCCTGCTGCTCGTGCGCGAGCGGAAGCTCCGCATCGACGACCGCGCGACGAGGCTGTTCCACAACTTCGGCGTGCACGGAAAGACCCACATCACCTTCCGTCACCTGCTCGCTCACACTTCGGGACTGCCGGGCTGGCGGCCGTACTACAAGGAGATCCTCAAGGTGGAGCGCGGCGGACGGGTCAACTTCCTCTGCAGCCAGGGCGCCAAGCAGCACGTCTACGAGATGATCCACCGCGAGAAGATCGAGAGCGAGCCCGGCAAGGTCGCGACGTACAGCGACCTCGGCTTCATGCTGCTCGGCGAGGCAATCGAAGAAGTCTCTCGCCTGCCGCTCGACCGCTTCTGCCACGAGCGAATCTTCAAGCCGCTCGGCTTGCGCTCGAGCTCGTTCATCGACCTCGGGCTCGTGCGCACGCGCCGGCTCGTCCCCGTGACCGAGATGATCGCTCCGACCGAGCGCTGCGAGTGGCGAAAGAAGGTTCTTTGCGGCGTGGTACACGACGACAATGCCTATGCCATGGGCGGCGTCGCCGGGCACGCCGGCCTGTTCGCCTCGGCCGCCGACGTGAACTTGCTGGTCTCGAAGCTGCGAGACGCTTACTTCGGCAAGAATCCGTTCCTGCCGGAGGACCTCATGCGCGAGTGCTTCAGCCGCGACACCACCGTGCCGCAATCGACGCGCGCGCTCGGCTGGGACACTCCGTCCGCGGTCGGCTCGGCCGCGGGAACGCGCTTTTCGAAGCACACGATCGGCCACCTCGGGTTCACCGGCACCTCGGTGTGGCTCGACCTCGACCGGGCCGTGCACGTGGTGCTGCTCACGAACCGGGTTCACCCGAATCGCAACAACGACAAGATCAAGGAATTCCGTCCGCTCATCCACGACCTCGTGCTCGAGGCGGTCGGCTGTTGAGCGGCGCCGAGCGGGGAGCGCCGTGGCTTCGCCGCCCGGCCTGATCTCGGGCACCACGACCTCCTCCGCGGCGGGAGCGCCGGCGAGGACGAAGGCGCCATTCAATGCTCCCGCAGAAACGCCGCCGTATCTTCGAGCACCGGCGCGAGCGAGCGCAGCGGCCTCGAGAACGCTGCGAGCAGCGTCCCGTGCCCGAGTCCGCGGTAGAAGATCGCCCGCGCCCTACCGCCGCTCTGGCAGACGCGCGCGACCAGCCGCCGCGTGTTTCCCGGCCCGACCTTGGCGTCCCAGGAGCCCGTGAGCAGCAGCATGGGCGGCTCTCGGCCGTCGACGAAGTTGATCGGCTGCGTCGATGGCCAGCCGTCGGGGGGACCGAACAAGGCGCGCAGAGCCTCGCTGCGCAGCGGCAGAAAGTCGTACGGCCCGGCGAGTCCCACCATGGCGCCGATCGCCGAGCGGTCGAGCCCCACGCCGCGCAGATACCGGGGGTCGAGCGAGAGCAACGCGGCGATGTGAGCGCCCGCGGAGTGTCCCATCACGCAGATGCGGTCCGCATCGACGGCAAATTCCGCGGCATGGTCCCGCACCCAGCGCACGGCGCACGCCGCGTCCTCGACGAAGGCGGGAAACTTGACCTCCGGATACACGCGATAGTCGGGAACGATGGTGAGAAACCCTCTGGAAGCCAGCGCATCGGCGACGAACGCGTAGTCGGACTTTTCCCCGCTCTGCCACGACCCACCGTAGAAGAAGACCACCACCGGGAAGGGCGCCCGGCCTTTGGCAGGACGGTAGACGTCGAGCCGCTGCCGCGGCAGCGCACCATACGGCACGTCGCGAGCGACGGCGTCGGGAGACGGGCGGACGGCGCCGTTCAGCAACCGAATGGCGGAAAAGCCGGTGAGCCGTTCGGCCACAAGGGTCATCAGCCTGGTGATCGACGAAGCTGCCACGTCCGGCTCATGTTCTCGCGCAAGCCCGCGGAGGAGGCAATCCGCGCCGAGGCTTCCGACGTATACGGGTCAAGCGCGTGTACGCGCGGCAAGCTCGTCGAACGGGCGAATCGCCATCGCGGCTCGCGTTATAGCGACGCCGTGACCACCGCAATAGTCGGAAACATGAAGCGGGGCGAAACCCGGTTGTTCCCCCCGCGGGGTTGCGCTACGAGACGCCGGTGAGCCAACCGCCGCCCGCGGACCTCGTCGACCCGTCGCGCATCCGCCGCATTCATCTGATCGCGATCTCCGGCGTGGCGATGACCTCGCTCGCAGGGATGCTGAAGAGCCGCGGCTTCGAGGTCAGCGGCTCGGACCACAACGTCTACCCGCCGGCGAGCACGCTGCTCGAGCGGCTCGGCGTTCCGGTACGCCTCGGCTACCGCGCGGAAAACCTCGATCCGGCGCCCGACCTCGTGGTCGTCGGCAACGCGGTGTCGCGCACCAACCCGGAAGTCGCCGCCCTGCTCGAGCGCGGCCTGTCCTACGTGTCGATGCCGCAGGCCATCCGCCAGCTGTTCTTGGCCGGCAAGCGCTCGCTGGTGGTCGCGGGCACGCACGGCAAGACGACCTCGACGGCGATGCTCGCCTGGGTGCTGGAGTGCGCGGGACGCGAGCCGAGCCTAATGGTCGGCGGCGACTCGCTCGATTTCGGCGGCAACTTCCGGCTCGGTCGGGGCGAGGATTTCGTCGTCGAGGGTGACGAGTACGATACCGCGTTCTTCGACAAGGGGCCGAAGTTCCTCCACTACGAGCCGCGCGGCCTGGTCCTCACCGGTGTGGAATTCGATCATGCCGACATTTACCGCGATCTGCGCCACGTCACCGACGCGTTCGTCCGGCTGCTGAGGATCGTGCCGAGCGAGGCCCCGGTGGTGGTCTGCACGGACTTCGGGCACGCCGACACGGCGGTCGGCGAGGCCGGCCGGAGCGTCGAGCGCTTCGGGCTTGCCCCGACCGCCGACTGGCAGGCCGTCGATCTGCGCGACGAGGGCGGTTGGCTGCGCTTCTCGGTGCGCTTCGCCGGCCGGCCGGAGGCGGACCTGCGACTGCGGCTGATGGGCGAGATGAACGCGCGAAACGCCCTTGGCGTCTACGCGCTCTGTCGTCGTCTGGGGCTCGCGAGCGAGGCGATCCGGCCGGGCCTCGAGTCGTTCCGGGGCGTACGCCGGCGCCAGGAGGTGATCCACGACGGCGCGATCACCGTGATCGACGACTTCGCCCACCATCCGACGGCGATCTCGGCCACGCTCGCCGCCGTGCGCGCGCGTTACCCCGGACGCAAGCTCTGGGCAGTCTTCGAGCCCCGCTCCAACACCAGCCGCCGGCGCACGTTCCAGACGGAGTTCGCCGAAGCGCTGCGCGGCGCCGACGCGGCGGTGGTGGCCGCGGTGTTCTTCAAGGACACCGACCCGATTCCCGAGGGCGATCGCTTGTCGGTCGCGAAGGTCGTCGAGAGCCTGCGCGCCGCCGGTCGCGAGGCCGAGACGTTCGCGGACAACGAGGGGATCCTCGGCCACTTGCGCCGCACGGTGGGTCCCGGCGACGTCGTGGTCTTTCTCTCCAACGGGGCGTTCGGCGGGCTGCCCCGCCGGTTCGCCAAGAGCCTCTAAGTCCGACTTTGAAAATTCTGAGTAGAGTGGATCGGGCTGCTGCAGGACGCATTTGACTCGAGGCCACGCGGCCAGGTTCTTCGTCGATAGCCGAGGAACTTCCCTACGCCGCTCGATGCTCGGGAATGTTCGCGAGCTCCGACCGAAGCAGCCCGCGCGCGGATTTCCTGGAACACTCACGGCCTCCGTCGCCATCGCCAATGACAGATTCGCTCGAAGCTCAGGCGACGGTTTCGGTTCGAGGGAGCGGCGGTGACGTCCCACCCGGCCGCGGCGAGATCCTCGGCGAGCATCGTGAACAGACGCGACTGTCATGCTTTTGCCTACCTCACACAAATTATAGCGCCTGCCTCGACGCACTTGTCTGAAATTACTGGCCGTCAGCTAGAAATTATTTAACTCCGAAGCGCGTTTTCTTGAATTGATACCTCTGTTCTTCCATTGGCATGAATCTCGCCCAATCAATTGG
>CAVPWJ010000198.1:0-7269 GCA_963708955.1 uncultured delta proteobacterium | reverse complement strand
GACGTATTGCTCCGAAGACGATCGACAACGATCTCGACCTGCCCTACGGAATCCCGACGTTCGGCTACCAGACGGCGCGCGACGTCGGCGTGGAGATCGTCCGCAACCTGATGGTCGACGCCAAGACGACCTCGCGCTGGTACTTCGTCGTCACGATGGGCCGCAAGGCCGGACATCTCGCTCTCGGCATCGGCAAGGCGGCCGGCGCGACATTGACCATCATTCCCGAAGAATTTCCCGACGCGAAGATCCGCCTGAGCCACGTGGTCGACATCTTGGTCGGCGCGATCGTCAAGCGGCTCTCCTATGGGCGTACCGACGGCGTCGCCGTGCTCGCCGAAGGCTTGCTCGAGCGCCTCGACTCCGCGGACCTCGATGCGCTCGAATCGGTGGAGCGCGACGCGCACGGCCACATCCGACTCGCCGAGATCGACTTCGGCGAGATCCTGAAGCGCCAGGTGCAAGCGCGCTTGAAGGAATTCGGCATCCGCCTCACCATCGCCGACAAGGAGATCGGTTACGAGCTGCGCTGCGCCGATCCGATCCCGTTCGACATGGAGTACACGCGCGACCTCGGTTTCTCGGCCGCCCAGTTCGTGCTCGACGGCGGCAACGCGGCGATGGTGTCGATCCAGGAAGGGCACTTCGTGCCGCTCTATTTCAAGGACATCCTCGACCCCGAGACCGGCCGCACGCGCGTGCGCATGGTGGACGTCGGTTCGGAGTACTACTCGATCGCTCGGCGCTACATGCTGCGGCTCAATCGCTCGGACTTCGAAGACCCGCACGAGCTCGCCAAGTTCGCCGCCTCGTGCGGCATCTCGCTCGAGGAATTTCGGCGTCAATTCGGCTATCTGATCGAACAGGATCTACTCTACCGCGCCGCGGCCGGAAAGCACGCCAAGACGGCATGAGCTCACGGAGGCGGTCCTGAGCCGGCACGAGACCGCGGCGGACCGAGAACCGCGGGATCGGCTGGTCGAAGCGATCGAGCGCGACGTCGCGAGACCTAGAAAAGTCGCTGGTACTCGATCGACGGGCAGCGGTCCATGATCATGGTGATGCCGGCGGCGGTGGCGCGGGCGGCAGCCTGTTCGTTGCCGATGCCGAGCTGCGTCCAGACGACCTTGGAGCCCTTGTCGATCGCTTCTTCGACGATCGCCGCAACGTGCTCCGAGCGGCGAAAGACGTCGACCAGGTCGATCGCGCCCGGCACGTCGCGGAGCGACGGGTAGGAGCGCCGTCCGAGGATCTCTCGAGCGTTCGGATTGACCGGCACGACGTCGTGCCCCTTGTCGATCAGCATGCGCGCGATGCGGTGACTGTCGCTGCGCGGGTCGGGAGAGCAACCGACGACCGCGATGCGCAGTGGGCGGGAGAGGATCGAGCGAATCACCTCGTCGGGAGGATTGGCGAACACCATCGACCGGATCATACCAGCGGCGGATGGCGAGCAGAATGCGGGGCGGCATTGAACGAAGTGGACGGCCGATGCCAGGATCGCGCGCCGTGCTCAAGTACCCGGACCCCTCGCTCGTGGCCCCCACCCCACTCGCCGCCCGCCTCGAAGTGTTCGCCGCCGCGCTGCTGTTCTCGACCGGCGGCACCGCCATCAAGGCGTGCTCGCTGACGAGCTGGCAGGTGGCGAGCTTTCGCTCGCTGGTGGCGACCGTGGTGGTGCTCGCGATCCTGCCGGAGGGCCGCCGCGGCTGGAGCCGGCACACGCTCGCCGTCGGCGCCGTCTATGCCGCGACCATGGTGCTCTACGTCACGGCCAACAAGCTGACCACCGCCGCCAACACCATCTTCCTGCAGTCCACTTCCTCGCTCTACATCCTGCTGCTCGCGCCGTGGCTGCTCGCCGAGCCCGTACGCCGCCGCGACGCGGGCTTCCTCGTGGCGGCGGGCGTTGGCCTCACACTCTTCTTCTTCGACGCCGACCGCGGCAACGCCACCGCCCCGCGGCCCGCGCTCGGCAACGCCCTGGCGCTCCTCTCCGGGCTCTTCTGGGCGTTCACCGCGATCGGGCTTCGCTGGATGGCGCGCGGCGGCGGCACCGACCGCGCCACCGCCGCCAGCGCGGTCGCCTGCGGCAACGTGATCGCCGGCGCCGCCTGCGGCGCGTTCGCGTTGCCCGTCACGCAGGCGCGTGCCGCGGACTGGCTGCTGGTCGGCTATCTCGGCGTGTTCCAGATCTCCGGAGCCTACTTCTTCCTGACCCGCGGGCTGCGCTCGGTCTCGGCGCTCGAGGCATCGCTCTTGCTGCTCCTCGAGCCGGTGCTGAGCCCCGTCTGGGCGTGGCTCGTCCACGGCGAGCAGCCGGGTCCGTGGTCGCTCGCCGGCGGGGCGCTGATTCTCGCCGCGAGCGCGATCAGAACCTGGGACGAGTCGCGGCGAAGCAAAAGTCCGTCATGAAGACCACCTCGTTCACCGCTCGACGGCATGAACGCCGCCGGGCTCGCCAGTCCGCCTCTCGGGCTGATCAGGAGGGCGACTGCGCCGTTCGCTCCAGCCCTGGAACACGCAGTAGAAGACCGGCACGAACAACACGGCAAGGAACGTCGAGGCGAGCATGCCGCCGAACACGGCGGTACCGAGCGCGCGCCGACTCACCGCCCCGGCTCCCTGTGCCACGACCAGCGGGTAGATGCCGAGAATGAAAGCGAACGAGGTCATGAGAATTGGCCGGAGGCGCAGGCGAGCCGCGCCGACGGCGGCCTCGGCGATCGATTTTCCGGCCGCTCGCTGATGGCGGGCGAACTCGACGATGAGGATGGCGTTCTTGCTCGACAACGCGATCAGCAGCACGACGCCGATCTGCGTATACACGTTGTTGTCCATGCCGCGCAGACTGACGGCAACCACCGTTCCGAGCAGCGCGAGCGGCACCACGAACACGACCGCTGCGGGGCTCGACCAGCTCTCGTACTGCGCCGCCAGCACCAGGTACACGAGCAGCACCGCCAAGCCGAAGATCAGGTACGCCTCGCCGCCGACCTTCTTCTCCTGGTACGACATCCCCGTCCAGTCGAAGCCCATCGAGGCCGGCAGCTTCGCGGCGGCCATCTGCTCCATGAGCAGCAACGCCTGGCCCGAGCTCTGACCCGGAGCCGCCTCGCCCGTGATCGCCGCGGAAGGATAGAGGTTGTACCGGTTGATGACCTGCGGGCCGATCGTCTTGCGGACGTCGACGAGCGTCGACAGTGGGACCATCTGTCCCGTGGAGTTGCGTACGTCGAGCCGCTTGATGTCGTCGGCGGTCACGCGGAAGGACGGTTCGGCCTGCACCCGCACCTGATAGGTTCGGCCGAAGAGGTTGAAGTCGTTCACGTAGGTCGAGCCGAGGTATGCCTGCAGGGTATCGAACACGCTGGCGAGTGAAATCCCGAGCGTCTTTACCTTGACGCGGTCGACGTCGGCGAAGAGCTGCGGCACCGCCGGGCGGAACGTGGTGTTCAGCGCCGCGAGCCCGGTCTGGCTCGCGCCGTCGTGCACCATCTCCTGCGTGATCTTGCCGAGCGCCTCCAGGCCTACGTTGCCGCGATCCTCGATCTGCATCTGGAAGCCGCCGGCGACGCCGAGGCCGCGGATCGCGGGCGGGGGGAACACGAAGGTCCTGCCCTCTTGGATCACTCCCAGCCGCCGGCGAAGATTGGCGACGATCGCGTCTTGGCTGAGGCTCGCGTCCGTGCGCTCACCCCACGGTCGAAACATGACGAAGAATGTTGCCACGTTCGAGGCGATCGTGCGGTCGAGGATCGACAGTCCGGCGATCGAGGTCCACCGTGCGACCCCCGGCGTGTCGCGAATGACCCGGTTGATCTTCTCGATGACCTGAGCCGTGCGGGCCTGGGAGGCGGCGTCCGGAAGCTGGACGCCGCCGATCACGTATCCCTGGTCTTCGGTCGGCAGAAACCCCGTCGGAAGTGAAGCGTACCACCTCATCGTCACGGCGACCAAGGCTGCGAACAGCGCCATCATCGACTTCGGGCGTCGTACCATGCGCGAGACAATCGCAACGTACCCGCGCTCGGCCCAGGCATAGGCCGCATTGAACCAGCGGAAGAAGGCGTTGCGCCGATGCTCCGGCGTATGCCGGAGCCATGCCGCGCACTGCGCGGGCTTGAGCGTCAGAGCGTTCAAGGCGCTGATCACCGCCGTGATGGCGATGGTGAGAGCGAACTGGCGGTAGAGCTGGCCGGTGATGCCGCCGAGAAACGCGGACGGCAGGAAAACCGCCATGAGCACGAGCGTGATGCCGATCACCGGCCCGGTCACCTCGCCCATCGCCCGGATCGTCGCTTCCCGTGGCGGGAGACCCTCCGCATCGATGTGGTGCGCCGCGTTCTCGACGATCACGATCGCGTCGTCGACGACGATGCCGACCACCAGCACCAACCCGAACAGCGTCAGCAAGTTCACCGTGAAGCCGAAGACCAGCAGGCCGGCGAATGCGCCGATGATCGTGACCGGCACGGTAGTGGCCGGGACCAGCACCGCTCGCCAATCCTGCAGGAAGACCAGGATGACGACCAGCACCAGGACGCCCGCCTCGAACAGCGTCCAGTAGACCTCCTTGATGGCTTGGCGTATGAACGTCGTCGTATCGAGCGGGATGTCGTAGACGACCCCCTCCGGAAACGATGAAGCAAGGCGCCCCATGATGGCGCGCACCCCGTCGGCGACGGCAAGCGCATTGGCGCCGGGAAGTTGGTAGACCGCCACGCCGCCCGCCGGATGTCCGTTGAGCTGGAAGAACTGATCGTAGGTCTGGCTGCCGAGCTCGACCCATGCGACGTCGCGCAGGCGCGTGATGCGCCGGCTCTCGGTCTTGACGATGATGTCTTCGAACTCGGCGGGGGTGGAGAGCCGGCCGAGCGCGGTCACCGTGTACTGGAACTTCTGCGTCGACGGCACCGGCGGCTGGCCGATCTGCCCCGCAGCAACCTGCACGTTCTGCTCCCGGATGGCGGCGACGACGTCTTGGGTGGTGAGGCCATGGGCCTTGAGCTTTGACGGATCGAGCCACACGCGCATGCTGTAGGCGCCGGAACCGAACACGCTGACGTCGCCGACGCCCTCCACGCGCAACAGCTCGTCGCGGACGTGCAGCGTCGCGTAGTTGCTGAGGTAGAGGCTGTCGTAGCGTTTGTCCGGGGAGGAAAGCGTCACGAACAAGATGATGTTCGTCGACTGCTTCTTGGTGGTGATGCCCTGGCGCTTGACCTCGTCGGGGAGCAACGCTTCGGCAATCGCCACGCGGTTCTGTACGAGCACCTGAGCGATGTCCAGGTTCGTTCCCACCTCGAAGGTGACGGTCAGATTGTAGGAACCGTCGCTCGCGCAGGTGGACGACATGTAGAGCATCCCTTCGACGCCGTTCACCTGCCCCTCGATCGGCGTCGCCACGGTCTCGCACACCACGTTGGCGTTGGCGCCCGCGTAGTTGGTGGAAACCACCACCGTCGGCGGAGTCACTTCGGGATACTGCTCGATCGGCAGCACATAAAGGGCGACGGCGCCAAACAGAACCGTGATGATGGCGATGACGTTGGCAAAGATCGGCCGGTCGATGAAGAAACGGGAGATCATGTCACGGCGTGGGGACCGCGCTTGCCGTGGGTGAAGGCGTCGGGCTCGAGGCGGCGAGCGGTTCGACCTTGGCGGCGGGGATCGGCGTCGGCGCCTGAATCGGCTCGCGCATGGGCTTCACGACGCTACCCGGCCTCGCCCTCTGCAGTCCGTTGACGACGACCCAATCCTCGGGGCCGATCCCCTCCTGGACGACTTGCAGCCCACCCTCGATCGTCGAACCGAGGCGAGCCCGGCGATACTGCACGGTGTCCTTGGCGTCGACGACCAGCAAATACGTGCCCCCCTGGTCGGCCGACACGGCTTCGCTCGGTACGAGCAGAGCGTTCTCGCGCGTGAACGGCAGCCGCACGCGAACGAAGAGCCCCGGGATGACCCACCGGTCAGGGTTAGGAAAGACCGCTCGAATCTCGATCGTTCCGGTCTGCGGATCGATCTTGTTCGCCGCATAATCGACCACGCCCTGACGCGGGAACCCGGTGTCGGTCACCAAGCCGAGATAGGCGGCGTTGCGCTGTCCGGCCGGAGCCACCGTGCGGTTTTGCCGCTGCATCTCGAGGTACTGCAGCAACTCGCGCTCGCTGGCGGTGAAGTAGGCGTAGATCGGGTCGTGGCGAACGATGGTGGCAAGCAGCGTCGCCTGCCCGTTGCCACCGACGAGATTACCCGCATCGACGAAGTTTCGGTCGATGCGCCCGTCGATCGGCGCGTAAATCCGCGTGTAGGAAAGATTGATCTTGGCGGCCTCCAGGTTGGCGCGCGCCACCGCCGTTTGCGCCGTGGCGAGGTCACGGGCCTGGGTCTTCTGCACCATGTCGGTGCGGCTGCCCGCCGATCTCTTGAAGATCGCGTCGGCGATCTCGACCTTAACCTTGTTGCTTTGCAGATGCCCGATAACATGCCACTGCACGGCCTCGTTGATCTCCGCCAGCTTCGGGACCAGTTCCTGGATGTAATTTTCCCCGAATACGGTCTGGCCGGCCTGGAAGGCCGCAATGATATCGGCCGCCGGGCGGGTTTTGGACACCGCAACCAGGCGAACGGAGGATGGGTCGCGGCCGGCCTTTTCAGCTGCTGTACGGATGCGTTCATTGATGTAGGCAAGATTAGCGGCGATGGTCATAGAATCCTCCGCAACGGTGATGAGGCGAGCGGGCGGTCATTTTGCCCCGCTGCTGCGCCTGGTTGAAAGGTTGTCGTTTCTTAGATATTGTTTGACTCAAGTGGTGATTGGATCATGTATGATGCGCTCGTAAAAGATCAAGCCGCGTTAACTGCCTGATATTATTTAGCAAAGCTGCAAATAAAGATTGTATTCGGCCTCGTTTCATGATATATATTCCTTGTAATAACATCAAGTTACAAGGAAAACAGATGATCCATGTAAAAGACCACAAACAACGCGACATGTTTAACCCGTTTGCTCATCTTGGCCCAAAACGCCTTGCCCTTTTGGAATCGTCATGGGCTCATCTCTTTCGGGAAGAGATACTGCACAATCTCCCGGCAGAGAAACTCTTTCCGTTTTACGATGAGTTCAGAGGGCGGAAGAGTAAAGAACTCTACGCCATGCTCGGGCTTGTCCTTATTCAACAGATGGAAGACTGTAGCGACACCGATGCTGTTGACAACTTTGCGCTGAATCTCAAGTGGCAGTACGCTCTCGGCCAATGATTT
>CAVPWJ010000197.1:0-4505 GCA_963708955.1 uncultured delta proteobacterium | reverse complement strand
GCGCTCGCGTTCACGTTCAGCATCGTGCCGGGAGGCAACTTGCAGATGCCCTCGTAGATGCTGCGCGGCCCGGGCACGTAGTCGTACTGCAGGTACGCGGCAAACGCCTGACGGTCGATCGACGCGGCGAACCCGGGATACGCCCTCAGGGCCTTGAGCTCCGAGCCGAAGAGCAGCACGTTGCCCGACCATCCGTAGTAGAGCGGCTTGATGCCGATGCGATCGCGCACCAGGTGGAGCGTGCGCTCCTCGCGGTCCCACAACGCGAACGCGAACATGCCGACGAAGCGACGCACCGCTGCGTCGAGCCCCCACTCGGAGATGGCCGCGAGCATCACCTCGGTATCGGAGTAGCCGTGGAAGCGGTGGCCAAGGGGCTCGAGCTCGCTACGCAATGCGCGAAAGTTGTAGACCTCTCCGTTGAAGGCGATGACGTGGCGGTCGGAGGCCGAGCGCATCGGCTGATGGCCTTCGGCCGAGAGATCGAGGATCGCCAGGCGGCGGAATCCGAGCGCGACGCCCGCCTTGGCATCGACCCATGTGCCTTCGTCGTCCGGGCCGCGGTGCCTCAGGGTGTCCGCCATGCGCCGGGCGAGCGCGGTCAGCGTCTCGGCCTGCGTCGAGCCAGTTTGGTCGAGGAAGCCGCTAATCCCGCACATGATCGGTGATCTCGAGGTAGATCTGCTCGTAGCGCTTCGCGACCTGCGCGATGTCGAAGCTCTCGACGATCCGCCGGCGGGCGGCCAGCCCAAGCGCTCGCCTCGTCTCTGCGTCGAGCGACAGCAAGCCGCCGATCGCGGCAGTAAGCACTGCGGGGTCCCTCGGCGGCACTACGCGGCCGGTGTCGCCGACGATCCACGCGGAGTCGCCGACGTCGGTCACCGCGCAGGGCACCCCGCAGGCCATCGCTTCGCCGATCGCATTGGAGAACCCTTCACCGAACGACGACGACACCGCGACGTCGCAGGCGGCGGTGAGCCGCGCGACGTCGTCGCGCGCTCCGAGCAGGTGGCAGCGGCCGCGCAATCCCAGCGTTTCGATGCGGCTCGCCAGTGCGCTGTTCTGCCACTCGACCCCCTGCCCGACGAGCAGGCAATGCGCGTCGGGGGAGTGCGCGCCCAACAGCGCCACCGCCTCGAGGAACGTCTCGTGGTCCTTGTGCGGGTCGAGGCGCGCGACCAAACCGATCAGCGCCGACGTCGCCGAGAGCCCGAGCTCTTCGCGGACGGACCGCCGAGCGGCTTCGTCGGGGCGAAACTCCTCGACGTCGAAGCCGTTCGGGATGACGACCATCTTGGTCTCATCATATCCGAGCTCCGCGTGCGCTCGCCGTCCGGTCTCCGAGCAGCAGACGATGCGGCGCGGCAGCCACGGCGACAGGCGGGCGCACAGGCGGGCGATCCGTACCGTGCTCTTGCGGAAGGCCGACGGATCGACACGGCTCATGCGAATCCCCCACACCACGGGGATGCGCCCGGCCAGATAGGACGAGATGCCGCCGACGAGATCCGCGTGATAGAGCCACGTCTGCACGAGGTCGGGCGAGCGCTCGACGAGCAGGCGACGAAGCCTCGCCACGCGCACCAGGTCTCCCGGCGTGCCGCGCATCTCTGCGCACTCGACGGCGATGCCGAGAGCGCGAATTCTTTCCGCCATCGGCCCCTCGCTCTTCAAGCAGATCACCGAGGACTCGAACCGAGCGGGGTCCATGCGACGGAGCAGCTTGTAGAGCATCATCTCCGCCCCGCCGCGGGTGAGGCCAGTGATGATGTGGAGGATCCGCCGGGCCACCGAGGGGTTTGTCGAGGCTTCCGGGCGGGGCGTCAAGCGCTGCGACGGTGGCGATCAATAGTAGATCGGCAAGCGCATCACGATCCAAGCGTTCAAGGCGGCGGTGGCCAACAGGATCAGCCATGCGGCGAGACGCCTTCCCGAGGCCGTTCTTTGCCCGCGCGCGAGGGCGAGGAGGAAGATCCCGCCGCCGACCGCGAAGAAGCCGCGAGCCGAGCTCGTGTCGGTTTGCCCGCCCGTCAGCAGCGAGAGCGACGAGCCGAGGTACAGCAACCAGAAGAGCCCCAAGGCGAACCAGGCCCAGTCCTCGTGCGACGGCCGCGGCGGTTCACCGGACTCCGCCTGCGGAAACAGCGAAGCGCCGGCGCCGAGCGCGAGTAGGGGGTAGGCGGGAATGAGGTACCAGCCGTAGACGAAGCTTCGATCCACGGCGGCGGCCATGGTCAGCACGTGGGCGAGGAGCAGCCAGCCGATGCGTGGCGCTCGCACGGCGAGAACGGGCAGCGCGGCGATCCACAGCCAGTCGGTCCAGCCCGGGCCCAAACCACGCTCTTCCGCGACCACGCGGAGGCTGAGAATCCGCCACGCGTTGGCGAAGTCTGCTTCCCGCGCCGCGTCGATGGAGAAGATCTTCCAGAAGAGGCTCCAGTCGAGCGCTGCCGCGTATGCGAAGAGGGCGAGGATGCCGGTCGCCGTCCCGCCGGCGATCGTGAGGAAGAGAGCCCGGTTCTGTACCATCGGGCGCTCGGACGCGGCATCGACGAGCACGATGATCGCCAGGGAGAGCGGCAGGAAAAGCGCGGGTATCTTGATCAGCGGCGAAGTGGCGCAGAGCAGCCCCAAAGCGGCCAGTTGCCACGGCGCGAGCATGCGCCGGCTGGAAGCTTCCGGGGCGGCTTCGCTCCGAGCCGCGCGCCCGAGCAGAAGGACGAGCGCGGCGAGCATCGCCGTCGCAGTCAGGCTTTCGTCCTTCACGAGCCTCTGCGCAACCACGAGAACCGGGGTCGTGGCGTAGAGCAGCCCCGCCGCGAGCGCGGCTTCGGTTCCGAACAGACGGCGAGCAAGAACGATCAGCAGCCACAGCGCGATCGTCGATAGGAGGATCGGGAAGCCGCGGATCGCCTCGACCGGGGGCCCCGAGAAGAGGGGGGCGCTCGGAAAGCTCGGCCGGCCCGTGAGCGCGGAAACCGCCGATCCGGTAGCCACGGCGAGAACGGGAAAGAGCGGCGGCTCGTGCACGAAGGGCGTGACCAGGTCGAAATCTCTGCCGAACCAGCGCACGGGAGTGGATCTCGGGTAGAAGCGAGCGATCAGGTCCCACGCCGTCGGCGGGCGGCCCTGGAGCAGGCTCCAGCCGCTCCACGCCACGTAGTACTCGTCCATGGTCTCGTGGAGCAGCGGTGCGGCGGTGCGGTCCTGCACGCGAAGGAAGAAGCAGGTCGCCAGCAGGGCCCCGACGGCGACGCGAAACGCAGCCGCCCGTCCGGCGTCGCTTAGAGGAACCCTCCATGCGGTCCACGCAGCGAGAACGGCGGCGAAAAACAACGAAAGAACCGCGACGGCGCGCCAACGGTGACTTGTCAGCGCGCTGGTGGCATCGGGGAAGAGGCCGCTCGCCACCGGGTGGGCCTTGCCGCCCACGATCTCGTAGAGCTTGAACGACGCCGTGGGTCCGTCGGAGCGGAAGCGGATGTGGATCGGGTGCTGTCCCGAGCCCAGCGACAGTGCGCCCTGCGTGCGGCCCGAGATCGAGTCGAGGATGAGCTCACCGATCTCCACCCGCCAGGCTCCGGAGCCTTCGGCGGCGAAGATCATCGGTCGTGCGGCGGCGAGCTCGAGCACGCCGGACCATTCGACGTCGAGTGTCGGAAGCTCTCCCGGAAAGCCGAGTCGGGTTCCGTCCCAGTGGGCGAGATAGGGCGGAAGGAATGATTCCATTTGCGGGAAGAACAGGATGCGGTCGCGGCGTGCCGCGACGCTCTGCCGGTCGTCTCCCTGCGCGACGCCGTAGTCACCACGGAGGCCGGAGAGGTGCGCGCTCAGAGCGAACGATGTCAGTGCGAGCAGCAACGATGCGCCGACCAGGTAGACGAGAGTCGTTCCCCGGCTTCGCCCCGGCGCGCCGCTCATACGATCACCCGCACCGACCACCTGACCTCGGACGCGTCTCGGGATCCTTTTGCAAATCGAGCTGCGCGTTCCCGCGGTATTCGCGCGTTCGAATCATCAACGCTGCTCGGCTGCGGTTCGCCTTGCAGCCACGCGCTGTCCAGCCACGGGACTCACCTCACGACGCGATCCCCACCTCTCCCTCCACGCCTCGAACATGAGGACGGCCCACAGTGGATATTGCCAGTCTTTCCTTCCGGCGAGATGCTCTCTCCAGCGTTCGCGGACCGGGGCGGGGTCGAGATACCCGGCGGCGCGCAGCCGGCTCTCGTCGAGTAGGCTCTCGGCCCAATCGCGGAGCGGCCCCCGGAG
The DNA here is from genome assembly GCA_963708955.1 of uncultured delta proteobacterium. GTDB lineage: Bacteria > Desulfobacterota > Binatia > JACPRU01 > JACPRU01 > JACPRU01. The sequence continues at coordinate 233 of CAVPWJ010000197.1, read as the reverse complement.
CCACGTACCGATCGGTACGCCAAAGCCCATCTTCGGGCGCTCCACGAGGGCGGGCGGAACGTAGCGGTGGAGCACCTGACGGAGGATCCACTTCCCGCGGTTGCCGCGCACCTTCCAGCCGAGAGGAAGGCGCCACGCGAGCTCCACGACCCGATGATCGAGCAGCGGCACACGCGCTTCGAGGGAGACGGCCATGCTCGTCCAGCAATACGTCTAACCAGTAAGTTACACAT
>CAVPWJ010000196.1:0-3466 GCA_963708955.1 uncultured delta proteobacterium | reverse complement strand
GCGCGATTGGTGGCCTTCGAAATCGACCCGCTTGCACTCCTTATCCTGCGCGCCAACGTAACCGCCCGCGGAATGGCGGACCGAACCGTCGTCGTCGCCGGCGACTTCCGTTCGGCTCCTTTGCCTGAATTCGACGGCACGACCCTTTTCGTCGGGAACCCCCCTTACGTCCGCCATCACGACATCGAGGAAAGATGGAAATCGTGGTTTGCCGATTCAGCGGGTTTGTATGGCATGAAGGCAAGCAAACTGGCCGGCTTGCACATCCACTTCTTCCTGAGGACCATGCAGACCGCCCGGCCCGGCGATTACGGCGCGTACATCACCTCGGCCGAGTGGCTTGACGTGAACTACGGTTCCGTCCTGCGGCGGCTGCTTGCCGACGGACTCGGCGGAACCGCGTTGCACGTCCTCGATCCGAAAGCGATGCCCTTTGAAGACGCGATCACGACGGGAGCGATCACGTGCTTCCGTGTTGGACAAAGGCCGAATGCGCTTCGGGTGCGTATCGTGAAGAGCGTGTCCCGCCTCGGGGACCTGTCGGCGGGGACGGCCGTCCCTTGGGAACGAGTCGAACAGGCGACACGATGGTCCACGATCGTCCGGCCGGGCCCTAAGGTTCCTGCGGGCTATATCGAACTCGGCGAGCTTTGCCGGGTACACCGCGGACAGGTAACAGGCAACAATGACGTGTGGATCTCCGGACCGCACACTCGCGACCTGCCCCGGCGCTTTCTCCTGCCCACGGTCACGAAAGCCAGAGAGATTCTTGAGGCGGGCGATGTCCTCAATGACAACGGTTCGCTCCGGAGGGTCGTAAACCTTCCCACGGATTTAGATGGCATCGACCCGGAGGAACTGGGCGCCATCACTCGCTTCCTCGAATGGGCAAAGCGCTACAATGCCGACAAGTCCTATACCGCCGAGCACCGTCGTGCCTGGTGGGCTGTCGGGTTGAAGGACCCCGCACCGATCATCTGCACGTACATGGCCCGCAGACCGCCGGCTTTCGTTCTCAACCGGTGCAAAGCCCGCCACATCAATATCGCCCATGGTTTGTATCCCCTCGAACCGATGCCGGAAAAGCTTTTGGCACGGTTGGCGGATTGGTTGCGAAACAATGTCGGCGTCGATCAGGGGCGTACCTACGCGGGCGGGTTGACGAAATTCGAGCCCAAGGAAGTAGAGCGAATCCCCGTTCCGAGACCGGAGATTCTCGTCGCATGACCGTTCCCCCTCCGGTCTGGACTCGAGACCAACTCGACATTGAAGTCGAACATGCCTGCGGTTTGTTCCGACGGGAGCGTCTTGCGGAGCCCCTGGAGAAATGGAAACAGACATTCGACATCTACCAGTCGAAGTTCAAGGTTCTATTCGAGGAGTACGGCATTGCCGATCCGTCCACGATTGACTACGCGGAAAGGATTTTCGGCGTGGTCACGGATTTCAGGAGGTCGAACCGCGACCAATTCCAAACCTCCATCACGCGCCCAACCCCGGAGAGTTCTGTGGAGAATGCATGGTGGGCGAGAGAAAAGCCGACGTTCCGGCGCGTCTTTTCGACGGCCGCCTGATGCCGATCGAATGCAAGGTCTCGAACAGCACGCTGAACAGCGTGAAACGCATCAACAACGATGCGGCCGTCAAGGCAAAATTATGGAAGAAGGATTTCGGTTCAGGAGGGGTAGTCCCGGTCGCCGTTTTATCCGGTGTTTTCAAACCACTCAACTTGTTACAGGCTCAAGGCGGAGGGCTTACTTGTTGAGTGCCACGACATCGTGGACAGATTTTCATGCCATGACATCGTGGACACCCGGTTGCTCAGCGTAACGAATAATCGAATTCCTCGAACTGGATTTTGTTGGAGAACAGCTTCAGTTTCTGATCTTTGACATCGATCGTCGCGACCACATATTCGAGCTTCATTTCCGGCGGGACTGGAAACAATTCGCCGAAGATGTTGATCTTCAAATCACTCCGGATGAGCCGCACCAAGTTGTAGCGACCGGTCTCCGGTTTTCTCAAGCGATGACGAGGAGCATTCTCCTGCATCGGGAATCGCAGCGTGGCGTTCGTGGCGGCGAGTGCTTTCAGCGGGGTCTTGCCGCCGAGTTTGCTGTAGCGATACCGGCTGTTGTGGCGTTGCTCAAACGCAAGCGTCCCGGTTCGCAGATCGTCCGCCGTCGCCATGACGATCTTGTCGAGAAACTTCTGTTGGTAGTGATCGTTGAACTGCTCGATGACGCCATTTCGCCAAGGCTCGGACATCGGTATGAACCAAGGCTCGACCCCATGATGCAGGCAAAGCCGGATGAGCGGTCCCATGCCACGCGGGTGCGCCGGACTGCCGAAGAACGACATGGCGTTGTCCACCTGGATGTTCTCCGGGATTCCCAGGCGCGTCCAAATGCCCCAGAAGCCGTCCAACACGTCCTGTCCGGCCTTGGAAGGCGACGCATGCAAGCCGCAACGTGCCGTAGCCGTGTCGACGACATTGAGTCCGTAGAAACGTATCGGTCCCTTGAGATAGCACGGGCCGACCAAGTCCGCCTGGTGGGTCTGGTTCGGCAGCAACGATGACAGTTTGGGATATGGCGTTCCCTTTGCCTCGTACTTCCCGGTTCGGCGATGCGTCAGCTCATTCCGGCTCAGGATGCGATCGATGGTCCGCAACGAGGGTAGAGGCACAACACCGAGATCCTCCAGTTCCCAGAGGATTGCCTGTGCGCCACAGAACAAGTCCTGGTTGTAGAGATTGAGGCGCACCATCTTGACGATCTCCTCGATCTCCTTCGATGTGCGGGAACCCGGAGCAAGCGGCCGACGGGACCGGCTCTCGCTCCATGAGTCGTCATTCCCGGTACAACGCGAGACCCACTTGTAGAGCCATGCTTTTGATCGGCGGAGCGAAATGCAGATGGATTCCGGATTCTCGCCGTCGAAAAAGCGCTGCACCGCCAAGATCCGTTCTTGCTGTGCGTTATCCTTCATGAACACCTCCCGGTTGGGTTCGATGTTCAGCAGGATGACGCGGAAACTATTCGATTGTCAGAGAGCGTTGTCCACGATGTCGTGGCACATCTTTTTGTCTACGATGTGTTGGCACTCAACACTTACTCTTTTCTGGGCGCATCGGCTTGAGGACATGTGGAATTTTATGGATTCCGCGCGAACAAAGTAGAGCCGTCCGACATACCGGAAAAGACTATCTATATTGGAGCTATCACGCACTTCCGCCACCGGATTGAACGACCCACGGGCGATCGCGGTAGATTCCCGCGGCAACGCCTACATCGCTGACTACGGCAACCACGCCGTCCGGATGGTCGTCGGCGGCGCCCTGCCCTGATTCATACTGGTTGGGGGAGAGGAGAATTGAGGGCAAATTGCCCTCAATTACTCAATTGATGGATATATCTCCCTCGATGTTCTCTGCCATCCGGTTGGCCCCCGAATTGCACCTTAT
>CAVPWJ010000195.1:0-3267 GCA_963708955.1 uncultured delta proteobacterium | reverse complement strand
GAAGCTGTGCCCCGTGGGGACGCTGATGGGCGGCCTTCCGTGGGTCACGATGAACGCCGGCGTCCGTTCGATGGTGCGGTCGCTGTTCTGGGTCAAGATCGCGATTCTGCTCTTCTTCGTCACGGCGTCCACGATGGTAAAGCGCCCCTTCTGCCGGGCGATCTGCCCCCTCGGTGCGATCTTCTCCCTGTTCAACAAGTCGAGCTTCCTGCAGCTCGCCTGGGATCCCGACACCTGCACGAAGTGCGGGAAGTGCCAGGTGATCTGCCCGGTCGACATCCGTCCCGACCGGAACCCGACGGATCCGGACTGCCTGCGGTGCCTCGACTGCACCCGGTGTCCGAGCCTCAAGCTCACCACGGTTTTCCACCGGCAGCCGTTCGGTGGGACGGCCTTCCCGGTCCCGGCCGCCGGCGGCGTCCCGAGGCCGTCCGCGAGCTGACGCCGACCATATGATATCGTTATGGTCGCGAGCCGCCGTCGGAAAGCGAACCGACAGGATGGATTTCCCCCGGAATAATAACCCTGCGAGGTATCCGGAGATGATCGTGCGTTTTAAAGGGACGAAGTAGATGGCGGAACCGATGTCCGCCGCCGGGGGTGCGCCGCGCCGCTGGAGGGATCTAACCCCGAAGGAACGGAACATCGTCGCCGTCACCCTTCTCTTTCTCATCACGTTGCCGATGCTCACGAAGATCTTCACGAGCGACTTCGGGACGCACCTCGCGATCGGGCGGGAGATCGTGCAGTCCCGGACCATCGCGGACAAGGAGTTTCTGAATTACCCGTCCCTCGGGCGTTACAATCCGAACGGAGAATGGGGTTTCCAGGCGATCCTTTACCTGGTGTTTTCCGTCGGAGGCTTCTACGGCGTCTCGTTCCTCGTTTGGGCGGTTGTTTTCGGGATCTATCTTCTGATTCATCGTGCCACCGTCCTGCGGGGCGCCAACCCCCTTCTGGCGGTCCTGGCCATCTTCGCCTTTTCAGGATTCCTCCGAATCCGCATCCAGCCGCGGCCGGAGATCTTCACCTACCTGTTCACTTCGTTGACCATCTACATCCTTTCCGAGTACTACTACGGGGCCAGGAAGAGGATGATCTACGCCATCCCGCCCCTCGTTCTCCTTTGGGCGAACATGCACCCGACGTACCTGATGGCGTTCATCCTGAGCGGCGCCTTCTTCGCCGATGCGCTTGCCCGCGCTGCGTGGCGACGGGAACTTCGATGGGATCTGCTGAAAATATGGATCATCCCTCCCTTGATCGCGGGCGCCCTCGGACTGATCGTCTGTGGTCTGAACCCGCACGGTTACGACGCGATCCTCACACCGCTTCGCCTGATTTCGCGGGGAGAAAGCGGCGGCGGCTCCGGAATACTGATGTCGATTTCGGAGTTGACCCCGGTGAAGGGTACCGGGTTCTTTGTCTACTACAAGGCGGCGGCCTGGTTCGCCTGTGCCTCGATCCTTCTTGGAATCATCGGACGGCGGGTCTTGCTGATCGACCTGTTCCTGTTCGCAATCGCCTTCAAGGGGGCGTGGGATTCGGCCCGTGCGGTATCGATGATGGGGATGTTCCTGGCCCCCGGTGCCGCGCTCCAGTTGACGGGATTCCTTGAACGGGCCGGCGGATGGCTTGCCCTGAAAGAGGCTCCGATCGAGGACCGGAAGGAACCCGGAAAGGGAAAGGGAAAGAGCCGGCAAATTGCCGAGAAAGCGTCGAAAGCAGCCCCGAAGACCCCTCGGTCCGGTAGGGTTTCATTCCGGAAAGTTGCCCCTGCGGCGGCCTTGGCGACGGCTCTGGCCGCATTCGGCGGAACCACGCTTGCGTTTTCCTTCAGCCAACTCAAGTACGGCATCGGGATGACGGAGCACAAGTTCTCTTTTGCCGCCGCCGAATTCCTCCGGAAAAATCCGGTCCCGGGAAAAATGTTCAATTTCTTCGACATCGGCGGCTTCCTCGACTGGCAGCTGTATCCTCAGGCCCTTACGTTTATCGACGGCCGCACCTACAACCAGGAAGTCTTCATGGAACACCAGGTGGTAACGGGCGCCATGCCCGGGTGGGAGAAGGTTCTGGAGAAATACGGCATCAACTATATCGTTCTGAAATCGATGGACTCCTCCGGAATGATTCTGCCGATCGTGCCGGTCCTTGCCAACAGTCCGGGCTGGTCCCTGGTCTTCTCCGATGGACTCTTCGTGGTGTTCGTCCGAAATACGCCGGAACTGCGGGATTACATCCGCGGGCACGAGATCCCCAAAGGAATCCTTCCGCAGCACATCATCCAGGAGTCGTACCATTACATGTTTCTCGGCATCTCCCCCGTGGTTGCCTACCAGACGATCAGCAACATGTTCCTGTTGCAGGGCCGGCGGGACAAGGCGATTGGGGCTCTCCGCCAGGCACTGGAAACAGTGGACGATCCTTACCTGCGCGCACGCCTGATCCAACTCCAGGGAGGCGCGGGTACCCGGTGAACGGCGCCCTCAAGGGCACATCGATGTCCCAACCCGGTGCTCCCCTGTTCACCGTAATTATCCTGAACTGGAACGGAAGACGTCATCTGGAGGAGTGCCTCTCCTCCATCCACTTGCAGACATTCCGGGATTTCGAAACGATCGTGGTCGATAACGGCTCGAAGGACGGTTCCGTCGACTGGGTGAACGAACGTTGGGCGGAATCGGTCTCCACCGTCGGGCTTCCCTCGAATCTCGGATTTGCGGGCGGGAACAACGCCGGGATCCGGCTCGCGCGGGGACGATACGTGATCCTCCTGAACAACGACACGGCAGTAGACCCGGGGTGGCTTGCCGCTATGGGCGACGCCGTGCGGAGGCACCCGGACGCCGGGATGTTCACACCGAAGATCCTGAACTACTACCGGCGGGACGAGATCGACAACACGGGGCACCTGATCTACCCCGACGGGATGGCGCGTGGACGTCACCGGCTCGAAAAAGACGACGGGAGGTTCGACGTAGAAGGCGATGCACTGTCTCCCAGCGGGTGCGCCGGATGCTACAGCATGCGGATGCTCGACGAGATCGGCCTGCTCGACGACGCGTTCTTCGCCTACGGGGAGGACGTGGATCTCGGTCTGCGGGGGCGCTGGGCGGGATATGCGTGTATCTATGTGCCGACCGCGGTCGTTTACCACAAATACTCGGCGACCACCGGCACCTACTCGCCGCAAAAGGCGTTCCTTGCGGAGAGAAACAGGCTATGGCTGATGTTCAAGAACTTCCCGGTTGTGGATATCCTCCT
>CAVPWJ010000194.1:0-3136 GCA_963708955.1 uncultured delta proteobacterium | reverse complement strand
AGTGGCTCGCCGAGATCAGCGGTTTGCTCTGGCCAGCAGCGACGGGTCATACTGTTCGCAACGTGAAATCACTCGGCGCCTGGATCGTCGCCGTCGCCTGGATCGCCGCCGGGGTACGTGTTGCCCCGGCGGAAGACATCTACACCTGGACCGACGAGCGCGGCGGCACCCACTACTCGAACCGCGGCGGAACACCTTCGCGCGACGCCGCCAGCCCCGGTACCGGCGACGGCGAGGTCGGCTGGGAGAGCGTCCTCGATCGCCAGCAGGGCGGCCCGGATTTCCAGGAGAAGACCGAGGCGGCGATCAACAGCCTGCAGATGGAGCGTTTGCGCAAGAAGCGCGACCGCGAGCACGCTCAGGAAGAGCTCGAGGCCACCCGGGCGAGCATCGTGCGGGCGCAATCGATGAATCCTCCCGAGATCCCGACCCTGCGAGCGCGCGAAGCGACGCAGATCACGGAGCTGCGGAGGATTGACGTGGAGATCGGCTTGCTCGAGCAGCGCATCGTCAAGCTCCGCGCCTTGAAGTCGGTCGAGAAGGACCAACGATCGGCGCAGTGAGCGGTCGGCGCGGCCCCGGCGCGGTGCTGGCCACGCTCGGCGAGCCGCGGGGCGTCGCCGCGGTGCTGGCGGCGCTGTTCGCGGTGGCGGCTGCGCGGGCGGCGACGACGAGCGTCGACGATCCCGACGTCTGGTGGATCGCCGCCGCCGGGCGGGACTGGCTGGCAACGCTCGCCACGCCGGTGCGTAACGCTTACTCCTACACCTCCCCGGCCGAGCCCTGGGTGATGCACGAGCTCGGCTTCGGGATCGTCTACGCGCTCGGCCTCGGCTCCCTCGGGCCGTCGTTCTTTCCGCTTTTCTCGCTGTTCGCGGCGGCGACCGCGGTCGCGCTCGTGGTCCTCGCCGTCGCCCCCGGAACGCGGTACCCGGCGAGCGCCGCGCTCGCGCTCGCCATCATCCTCGCCGGCACCCGCAGCGCGCTGTTCGCGCCGCGTCCCTCGCACGCCTCGCTGGTCTTTCCGCTGGCGATGGCGGCGCTCGCGCTGCGCCCCGGCTGGAGCCCACGGCGCACGCTGCTGGCGGTCGCCGTCGAGGCCGCCTGGGCGAACACGCACGGCAGCTTTCCGCTCGGCCCGCTGATCCTCTTCGCCGCGGGCGAGCACCGGGGCCGGCTCGGCGCGGCCGCGCTGACCACGCTCGCGACCTTGGCGAACCCGTACGGCCTCCGCCTGCACGGGCTGGTCGAGGCGTATCTGTGGGGCGGCGACGACGCCACGGCAGTCGTTCACCGCCACATCGTCGAGTTCTTCCCGATCTGGAGAGGTCGCGAGCCGTTCGTGAACCCGTTCAACGCCGCGGCGTTGGCGGTGATGGCGATGCTCGCGGCGAGCGCGCTGGCGCGGGGCCGTCACGTCTGGCGCGCGGTGCTGATGCTCGCGCTCTGCGCTCTCGCCGTCTACCAGGTTCGCCACGTAACGCTCGCGGTCGTGCTCGGCGCCGTGCTCGCGCATGCGCAGCTCGACGACCTTTGCGGCGAGGCGGGGGCAACGGCGCGGCCGCTCCCGTGGTGGCCGTTCACGGCGACCATCGTTCTTCCTGGGCTTCTGCTGGGAGCCCTACTGTGGGCGCGAGCGGTGACGGCGCGCGCGCCCGACGAGTGGATCGCCGCCGGCATCGGCGGGGCTGAGGCCGCTCGTCTCGCCCGCGCGCTGCCCGATGGGGCCAAGGTCTTCGCGCCGTTCCAGTCGGCGGGCCTGGTGATCTGGCTCGGCGCCCCGCGCGGCGTGCGAGTGTTCTTCGATTCGCGAAACGATTGCTACCCCGCATCGGTCGCCGAAGACGCTTTCTCGCTCGAGCGCGTCGGTTCGGCCGCGCTCGTGAGCGACCTCCTCGAGCGCTACGGCACCGAGGTCGTGCTCGCGCCCGAGTTTCATCCCGCGCTGCAGGCGCTGTTGCATTCGCCGCGATGGTGGGTGAAGCGTCGCGAGGGAGCATGGTTCGAGTTGCGCCGTCGCTGACGTCGGGAGGGTCTCGCTGAACGCCGCCGGGAGTGCGCCGGCGATCCAGTCGCGAAAGGAATCGAGTCGATGAAGATCAGAGGCAGCGTAACGTTGGTAACGGGCGGGGCCTCCGGGCTCGGCGAAGCGACGGTCAGGCGTTTTGCCGAAGGAGGGGGGCGGGTGGCGATCCTCGACCGGCCGCAGTCCGAGGGCGAGCGCGTCGCCAAAGAGACCGGCGGGATCTTCTGCCCGGCCGACGTCACCAGCGGCGAGCAGGTGGAGCAAGCGGTGAAGGCGACCGTCGAGAAGCTCGGCGGGATCCACGTCGTCGTCAACTGCGCCGGCGTCGGCACCGCGGCCCGCACCATCACCAAGCAGGGTGCGGTGCCGCTCGATCTCTTCAAAAAGACGGTAGAGATCAACCTGATCGGCACCTTCAACGTGATCCGGCTGGTCGCCGCACGCATGGCCGAGGCCGCGCCGAACGAGGAAGGCGAGCGTGGGGTGATCATCAACACGGCGTCGGTCGCCGCCTTCGACGGGCAGATCGGCCAGGCGGCTTACTCGGCGTCGAAGGGCGGCGTGGTCGGCATGACGCTGCCGATCGCCCGCGACCTCGCCTCGTTCGGCATCCGCTGCGTGACCATCGCTCCCGGCACGTTCGACACGCCGATGCTCGCGCTGCTGCCCGAGGAAGCACGGGCGGCGCTCGCCAAGGACGTTCCGTTCCCGCGCCGGCTCGGCCGCCCGACGGAGTTCGCCGCGCTGGCCGCGCACATCGTCGAGAACGTGATGCTGAACGGCGAGACCATCCGGCTCGACGGCGCGATCCGCATGCCGCCGAAGTAACTGGGAAAACTCACCACGGCCGTCGCAATTGCGCGCACTTACGTGCGGGTTTCTTGGTAGGCTCCGCCTCGGACTGATGAGACATACGACCAGACTGACGCAGCGCGTATAAAACTTGCCTCATCAGGTGCAAATTGTGGTTCCATCCAGCAACGTTTCCTGGTACTTGCTGGCCAACTTTTCAAGTGGACGTTCTGGGGTGCCGGCCAAAATCGAACTCATACCCGCTTCAGAGCCATCAGCACGACACGTTTCACAAGATCCATTGTGATGGCTAACTAA
>CAVPWJ010000193.1:0-4099 GCA_963708955.1 uncultured delta proteobacterium | reverse complement strand
GAGTATTGCCACATGTACAAATCCATTTTTTATACCGTATTCCTTATCGCTTTGCTCCTCCCTATTTCAACACTTTCATTCTCGAATTTATTGCTTCATTGGGATTTTGAAGACGCAACACCCGGCTCTCTGCCCTCCGGCTGGAAACTCACCGAAAACCACGGTGTAGGCCTGTTGGTCAAATGGGAGATCATCAAAGTCGAGAGAGCGCCCAGCGGAGAGCAGGTCTTTGCTCTGACTCACTCGGAAAACCCCAATTCCACCTTCAATCTCGCCTTCACCGAGGAAGCCGACCTGAAAGACGTGAAAATTTCCGTGAGGCTCAAAGCCCTCCTCCGGCAAGTTGGATCAGGGGGGCGGACCCATCTGGCGGGTTCAGGATTCCGGACAACTATTACATCGCCCGCTGGAATCCATTGGAAAACAATTTCCGTGTCTATTCTGTAAAAGCCTCCAAGTGCACTCAAATCGCCAGTCATGATATCGAATTGGATCCCACAAAGTGGCAGGAAATATCGATTGAAATGATCGGCGCGAAGATTACGGCTTATATGAATGGGGAAAAACTGCTGGATATCGATGACACAACCTTTTCCGAAGCCGGTCACATCGGCCTCTGGACCAAAGCCGACGCCGCCACCGCCTTCGACGACCTGCGGGTAGAAGAAGTGAAATAGCGGCCAAATTACGCAGTCCCCGTACAGCCGCTCCACATGGAACCTGAGACGTTGCGGCGGTTCTCCGCGGAAGGCCTTCCGCTGCCGTCGAGCGAGCGGGAAGAGATCGAGATCCTTCTCAAGAGGCCGGTGGACGACATCGGCAACGACCTCCTCATCGCCATCCGGGACGCCGGCAAGTGGGTGGAGCAGGAAACGGTCGCGGACGCGATTCTTGGCCCGGAACCTACCTGACTCTTGGCATCTTTGCTTCCATGCCAGAAATTCGGTTTCTCAAACGAACACGTTCTGCAGAATGAAGTTTGCCTCTTCATAGATTTCCAGGAGCTTGCGATCCTTTGAAAGCACTGGATCTGTGCCGAAGCCATCTTCGATCATCGATCTCGATTGGGTGATATCAACTCCAGCCTTGTCTGCCCATTGGATCATCGCAGGCGCTGCATCTTGACGCACCTTCTGTTTCCGCTTTCCTTCCTTGCCTAGTGTGATTCCAAGGTGACCGTAGAATTCGTCGCGCCATCCAACGATAGCCCCCTTGCCGACTTGATTGGCTCCCAGCGTCCAAAACAGAGGACATGCTGCATTCCGCCCTGGTTGTGGAAGGTCGCATCGCCTTCGGAGTTGGTCGATACAATCGAGACCGAGTGCATCGACCAGATGTTGTTGCTTTGTTTTGCCTGACCGAGCCGGGTAGAAGGGCCGTTCTATGGAAATCTGGTTCGGAGCTTGCGCTACCTCGAAAAAGTTTTTCCATCTCCCTGAACCGATGGTCGACAATTCCGTGCGGAACGATTCGATACCCGCCTTTTTTGCATACGCTGCGGGAAGTCCAATCGGGAAATCGAACCCGAGCATGATCCGCTTGCCGTTAGCGCACTCGCGGCAGATCGATGCCACGAATTTCTGCAGGTCAGCTACGCACTCGAGATTGCCAAGTTGATACACGCCGCCAGTCAGCGTGGCTTTTACCATCCATCTTTTTCCGGGGGAGGTCCCCCAGTCGGCATGGGCGATAATATCGGGTAGGGTCATGCCCTCAAACCTACAGGCCGCATTGGTCGATCAGTCGTCTCACAAAGCCAGCCGCATCAGCTTGGATATCGTCGTCGGGACGCCCTTGTATGAATTCGGCGACGCGTCTCGGACCGATGCCATTGGGATCGAGGAAGTCGTTATGCAACACATCAATCGCCTCCATAGCCTCGGCATTTCCAAGAAGCGGACGGAGGGATACGGCAATATCCTCGACGCCCTCGCCAAAGTTGCGGACGAGGTAGTAGAGGTCGTAGGCGTCCTTGTTTTCGCCGCGTCCCTTGAACGCGAGTGCCTTGAGCACCACAAAGGCCCCGGGCCCACACACCCACACTTCACGGCTGGCGTTTTCGCCGAAGATGGTCTTGCCGTCGATTCGAATCCGTCGCCGGTCCTGAAATGCGAGCGTTAACCCCGGTGAGATGATGGCGGCGAAGTCTTTCTCGATATCACGGAGCCTGCCGCCCAGTTCGGAGTCATTCGACGGCGGGATGAGGAAGTCTACGGTCACCGTACCGAGGATGGCGTCAACCCGCCAACGCTGTCGCGTCGGAATGCCCTTGTCGGATTCGTCCTGTGTGAAGCCGGCGTTGCGGAGACGCTCCGTGAGAGTGCGATACCGGCCTTCATCGAGTAGCGCGAGCTTCAGACCGACGTCGAGGTCCAGGGTGCCGACGTGCGCAGGAGTCCCCTCGGGCAACACGGTTGGGTCGATCAGCAGCGACGGAACGAGGCCGCCGACCACGACCAACTCGTCCATCAAATCACCGAGCTTGGTGGCGACGTAGAGGCAGGTGGCCCGTACGAGTCCTGCCTGTTCGCTGCTGTACTCGGACGCTCGGTTAGGTTTCTCAGCCACCACGCCTCCAATTCAGGAACTCGTTGCGTAGTTGTTCCGCGGCTTCGGATGATCTCTCAGGGTGACCCTTCAGGTCGAGGTACGCCTGCACCGGATGCACGCAGCGGATGCCATCTTTCTCGACGGCACCGTGAAAGACGCCCGCGTCGTTTGGGACCACTAGCCAGAGGTTGGCTCCGCGCGAGTCTTCCCTGAAGGTGAGCTTCTCGATCAGTTCGCTCGATGGATCGTCGGCGAGGTACACCGTGGCAATCCGGAACGCCGCGAAACGTGTGAAGGCCCACGCGGCGGCGAATCCGGTAGCCGCGTGCTCCACGTTCTGCTTGGCAAGGGTATCGCAGGCGAACTTGAGGAGTGCGTCGCCCGCGCGTGCTGCGACATGTCCCTGATAAATCGCGTGCTTCGAGAACTGGTATGCCTCGCGCCATGCGTCAAGGAGCAGCGCGGGGTCTTTCGGCCGAATGGCTGATTTATCCTCACGAATCAGATAACCTTCCCGCTCCAGGCGCGAAACGATGCGGCTAACGAAGCCCTCGTCCATGCCGGTGGAGCGGGCGATTTCTCGTTGGGTCAGCGACTTGTCGGGATGGATCAGGAGCCAACGGACAACGCGGGAGCTTTTCGGCGCGAACAGGTCCGGTGGTCGCCCAGCGGAGCGGAACAGATTCGGCTTGCCGTCAACGATGATACGGATACTTCCCGCAATGATGTGGGCATTACCGCTCAGGTCGAGCCAGCCAACCTCTGCCTCGTCGCAGATCCGTCGGCCGACCTCGCCCATGAATGGCACTGCTACGAGCGGGACCGCGCGCTCCCCGATTCGCTTCCTGTAATCCTGAACCTGCTTTACTGCTGCGGCAATGAGCGCCGCACTGGTGGACTTCTTGAACTCCACAACGAAGATGTGGCCGGCACCCTTGAGCACGAGGTCGGCCCCGGAGGGGTCTTCCATGCGCACTTTGACGTCATCCAGACTGACCCCCAGCAGTCCGGCGAGTATCTCGGGTACTTTGGCCGCTTGGCGGTCGTGCTCGGGTCTCGAACGCATGCTTGACTAAATATGCCACTTTGACAGTTCTGTCAAGTAGGCCATTTTAGTCATACAAGCCGTCAGGTCAATGAAATGTCAATTCACGTCAATTGACATTTCCGGATCAAATTGATGGCAGAGTGAAGCAAGGAATTGCTGGAAATCTGGTTGCGCCTGGGTTGCGTCAGTTGCGGAAATCATGGTGCATTCAGGGTGGGTTCTGCACAGGTAACTATTTGAAATGTTTGACTATTATAAAGACCCACCTACGAATCAAGTGGCCAGAGGTTCGAATCCTCTAGGGCGCGCCATCTGAAAGTGGTCGAACCGGCGCCCACGCCTCCCGAAAAGCGCGAATGGTCCTTGGGCGCCGGTTCTTTTTCCAGAAGCGCCAGGCACTGAAGTTTCGTCTTTGCCCTCAGGTACCGGAACCCGTCCTCCCTTTCCGCCGGTTCGGCGACGATCTTCCCGAACAGCTTCCGGAGGAGCAGGGCAGACCTC
>CAVPWJ010000192.1:0-3457 GCA_963708955.1 uncultured delta proteobacterium | reverse complement strand
GACAGTACAGTCGCTTTTTCGGCGCGCCTCCATTACGGGATATCACGAATTTGCGCCAAATGGCTGCTGGCGTGAGGGCTTAGGATCCGGGATTCGTCTCTGCCGCCTTCCATGGCTCCGCTTTGTTGCCCCTTTCCCTTTTTCTCCATCGACGATTACTTCGCGCAATAGAGCTTCAGGCATTTTGCGCGAGTTCGAGGAGACGACGGCGAACGGGACCGACGCCAAACCATCGAGATCTGGTACGCGTTACCGAATTCTCAACGGTTTGCGAACAGTAACATCTGGCTCCCCAAGTGCAACAGTATGCGAACCCGTCCGGGGCGGGTCGAGCCCGAGGTCTATTTCCGGATCGTCCATGTCGCTCAGGGTGGCCACAACGGTGCCCTGCGGCGCCCTACCGCGAACAAACGGTCGAAATCGCCCTCGGCCCCAAGGGGGCCTTCGAAAACGGCAACATCGGCGCCATGACGCGACAGGCACCCACCGATAAGCTCAAAAAGCTCCACCTTGGTCACCTCGTAACAACCTCTGATCGTCGCGCTCCAGTCAACTTCAACGTACCGGAGGTCGTGGCCAGGGTGGGGCCAAATCAGATGATCACAACTCCGAACGGTGGGGCCAAATCACGGTATCAAGCTTAGGGCAGGTTTATTTCCAGTGCGTCGAAAGTCCGTCTACCCCTGTCCGCCAGGCCGCTAGCATCCCATCTCCGACAGGTACGAATGCAGGATGATCAACCATATAACGTCGCACCGCGCCCCGCATCCCCTCGACCGCATCCACAACGCGGTCAATGATCTCGCGCGCCTTCGCCGGCGCAATGGAAAGGTGGACAATTGCGAACTTCTCGAGCGTCTTTCGAGGCCACCATATCTTTCGTCCCTCGATCGTCAGCGCCGGAACATCGCTCTTCAGATACGTGGTCGTCGTAACGATGTCATAAACCGGCGTAAGTCGGACCGGACCCTTCGCATCATCATACAGAACGCCAAAGTTCTTCAGGTGCGCGTCGCCGTTACGGACGACCACGGAGAGAACCAGCGCCCCGAAGAACCTTTCCCGCGCCTCGGCCCGGCATTCTGGCGACACAAAGGCGGCGATCGACTTCGCCACCTTCTCGTAGCTCCCATAATATTTGCCGTCAGTCCCCAGTCCCAGCAATGAGCAAAAATCCTCGAAGCCACACGACGCCCCACCAGCGCCTATATCGAATCGCTTTATTACAAAAAGGCCGCCGTTCTCCGAAAGATGAAACTCGGGAGTCGCCAATCCCGCCTTCTGAGCCGCTGTCATGCAGAAGAACTCATTCGCTCCGAGCTGGGGATATTCAGCCCCCCATGACTTGACGATGAAGCCTGACGAAACGGCCGTCGCCCGCTCCGTTGCCGGGAGAAGGACCTTCGGCTGGACGCCGGAAACACCGGACCGGAGTGCGTAGCGGACAACAAGTTCGTTGAATAGTTCCAGCGCATCGGGGAAGGAAAGAATCTCCTCGAGCGATTCGGGCTCTGACGGGAACATCGGCGCGTTGTCTTCCAAGCGCGAGAAACGATTTCTTCCGATGGTATTCCCGCCGACGACCCGGAGGACCGTCAGGTCGTCCGTCCCGGCGACCTTTGCGATTGCATTCCGCACCGCGATAAGCAGTGCCCCTTCGGGAAGATTCATCTGGAAAACAGGATGGAGGTCACGGCTCTGCCAACTCTTGAGCCGGACCGGCATTGTCAGGGAGACCGCGTCAGACAGCGATGCGTCGGGATGGTATGCAAAGACATAATCCTCGGCCCGCTCGAGCATCCCAACCTTGTGAGGCCCGACCCAAACCGTCAGAGACCGAGTTTCGGTCATCGCTTAACGTTTCTCCCGAATCTCCTCGAGCGTAGGCGGAGCCCCTGCAGGTCTTGTAATCAGCTCAAGCCCCAGTCGGTCGAGGATTCGAATCACCTTCCGAATGCCTAATTCTGGAATCATGCCGCTCTCAAGCAAAGAGAGGGTTGTCCGAGAGATTCCAAGCTCGGCGGCAAGTGCTGCCTGCGTTAGCCCAAGTCCCTTCCTGGTCTCTCGAACCTGAGAGCCGATTCTTTTCAGGTCATCCATTTGCACAACATACACAACATTTCATTCGAAAACAACCAATTTGCTTCATATACAATACAAATATTGGTGACGCGAATCTCGTCGTCATCGCGTTCGCCTTTCCAATCCCCACGTCCGCCGGCGCCAAATCCGTCGACGCTATGGGCCCAACCCCAAAAGAAGCACCCGCCGCCGTCTGCCCGAAGAGGGGGGTGTAACCGCCGGGGGATGGATGCCGGCGGCCGCCTCGCGCCGCGCGAGATTACATCAGCAGGGAGAGGATGGACCGCTCGGCGAACGCGAGGACGGAGCGGGGCGCGAGCCCGAGGACCAGGACCGCCGCCGCGGAGATGCACAGGGCGAGGGAGAAGGCGGTGCGCGGGGGCCGGGGGACCGGGACCTCGGCCGGCGCGGGGAGCATGTACATGTAGACGACCGGCCGCAGGTAGTAGTAGATCGACACGGCGCTGTTCAGCACGCCGAGGACGGCCAGCCATACGTAGCCGTTTTTCACCGCCGCGCTGAACAGGTAGAACTTCCCGATGAAGCCCGCGGTGGGCGGGATCCCGGCCAGCGACACGAGAAACAGCGTGAGCAGGCCGCCGAGCACGGGGTAGCGGAAGCCGATCCCCCGGAAGTTCCCGATGTCGTACCCGTCGTCCTCCTTGTGCGCGAGGAGCATCACCACGCCGAAGGCGCCCAGGTTCATGAAGGCGTACACCAGCAGGTGGAAGAGGGCCGCCTGCCCGCCCGCGACGTCCCCCGCGACCAGCCCCACGAGGATGTACCCCGCGTGGGCGATGGAGGAATAGGCGAGCATCCGCTTCACGTTGTCCTGGAGCAGGGCCGACAGGTTTCCCACCGTCATGGTGAGGAACGCCAGGACCCACAGGATGTTCGTCATCACCGGCCCGAGCGCCGGGAAGGAGATTCCCGACATCCCGGATGCGCTGCGAGTGGGGCTTTACATGGTCCGGGGACCCGCCGCGACCAGCCGCCTCCACGCCGGTCCTGACCAGGATCCGAAAGTGCGTTCCCTTGCCAAGGGGGCCGTCCCCGATCACGGGGAAGAGAGGGTGTCGTCCGGCCACCGGGACTACGACTACCTGGAATGGATCGCCCGACTCACTTCGCACATTCCCGACCGGGGAACCCAGCTCATCCGTTACTACGGGGCATACTCGAACGCTTATCGCGGAATCGCACTTCGGCGCGGGGTCTTCATCGAGGTCCCGCCGGAGGACGAGCCATCCGATCCTCCGCGACCCGACAGTCCCTGGCTTGCGGCCCGCCGGAAATCGTGGGCGCGCCTCATCCGCCGCGTCTACGAGGTCGATCCGTTTCTCTGTCGTTGCGGCGAGCGGATGCGTGTCGTCGG
>CAVPWJ010000191.1:0-9534 GCA_963708955.1 uncultured delta proteobacterium | reverse complement strand
CGCCAGCCATCATGGCTACTGTAAACCGTTCGCTCCGGCCGTTGCTGACGATGAGCCGGTCGATGTCGTGCTCTCCAACCATTGGAGCAGGGTTTTCGGACCCATCGACTTCGGGGCGACGTCTTCGAGCAATGACCTCTATCGGCTCGATGCCCCGGTGGCAGACCGCTTTTGGCAACTCGTCGAGAAGTACGGATGGCAGGGACTATGCTGGCTCGAAGCAGTCTTGCGGCTCGCGGATCACCGTGCCAGCGAGCTGGAGCTGGCGCCCGGAGACGAGCCGTGAGCCGAGCCATTCTGTCGGGCCTGAGCGGTTCGAACCCACTAGGATTTCTGGCGTCGCTCGGCCTACTGCGTTTGCTGCGCCAGGAGAGCCGCGCCGCCCGCCTCAGTTTCATTCCGGACGGGTCCTTCCACCCCGTCGTCGAGGGCTTCGAAGGAGACCTTGCGGCACTCGTTGCTGCTGACGCCGCCGCTCCAGGAGAGAAGCAGCCGTGGTGGCTGGAGTACGAAAAGCTGGAGAAGAAGGGCGTAAAGATGGTCGCCGACCTCAAGGCGCCGCCCGCGGTCTTTGCGAGCTTTCTCTCCGCGACCATTCAGCATTGGCGCAATGGGGCGAGCGAAGGCGCCGCCTATGCTGCGGCTTTTGGGACGAGCCTCGCACGCGACGGCAAGGGAAACACCAAGCCCACCGCTTTCCACTTCACCGCGGCGAATCAGCAATTTCTCGGCACGGTGGAAGAGATCCGCGCGTCGGTCACAGCAGAATGGGTGACGCACTCCCTCTTCGAAGGTCAAGGCGCTCGCCCCGGATCGAACCTCCGGTGGGATCCCGCGGCGGAGCGCAACTGGGCGCTCATGGCCAACAACCCCAACGATGAAGGCACGAGCGTCGACGCTCCAGTGGAGTGGCTCGCGTTCCGAGCTTTGCCGGTGTTCCCGACTTTTCCCTGGGGTTCCCGAATCATCACCACCGGCGTCAGTGGGCGAGGTAACGACATGGAGCTTACGTGGCCGCTCTGGTCGGTGCCGGTATCTCTGGAGGCAGCGCGCTCCGCCCTACAGCTGCGCTGGACCGGGTCGCAGCGAGAGTGGGCATTGCGGGGTGTGTTCGCGGTGTGCACCTCGTCGATCCGGCGCACCAGCCAGGGATTTGGCAACTTCGGGCCCGCCGGGGTGGCGTCTTGAGCGGCCCGGTCAGTACGCAGCGTCTGGATTGTTGACCGCGGGCTCGACGCGCCACGGGTGGTCACGGTGTATCCGGCCGAAGATTGATGCTTAGACCCAATGCCGGTAACTTAAACGTACAGTGGTGAATCAGTTGGAGTTTTTGCATGGATAGCTGCTCATTTTGATCTTGACTGCTCTAGGATAGCGCCGCGAGCGGCGTTGCGGGAGAACGAGGTGAACGAGTTCGGCGCAAAGTCGTTTGTAGTATCGCGGCAATGCACCGGGTGCGATGGCCCACGCGCCCATGAGGAACATCCGCGCCTCGAGCAGGGAGTTGCGATACGACATACGATACGGTTCCACGCCGGCTTGTCGTGCCGCACGGGCCATGAGCACTCGCACCAGGTTGTAGGCGAGCAGCAGACCGTAGATTTCCTGCAAGACCAGGTCGGGGTTGCGCGAGCGAAGCGTTTCTTCGCGTTCGAGGGTATGAGTCTTGATCTCGTCGTAGGCGATCTCGATCTCCCAGCGTTTGTGGTAGAGCGCAATCACCTCGCGGGCGGGGTAGGCTTCGGGATCGAGCAGCGAGGTGAACAGTTGCTGAGGTTGGAAGCCGGCGATTTGGTAGTCGAGCCGGCGCACAACGATCGTCTTGGGCAGCGTGGAATCCTCGCGGCGGTGACGTGCCGAGACGGTGAGCTCGACGAGCACATCCCCAGGCCCCAGCTCGCGCACGATCTTCGCCTTCAGGCCCTTCTTGGCGCGGCACAGGAAATAGCGCTCGGCATCCGCCTGGATCATTCGAGCGAAGATCGCGTAGTTGACGAACCCTCGATCCAGGATGAGCAGCGAGCGGGCGAGCAGGTTGCCGAGCAGCATCTGCGCCAGCACCTGCTCGGACTGCGCCAGAGTGCCGACGACGAAGTCCAACACCACGCGGCAGCCCACGCCCACGATCGCCACCAGGCGAGCTTGCGGGTAGGCCGCCGGCGAACGACTCGATCCCGGGCGACCGTAGACCTCTTCGTTGCCCGCCGTGTCGGCTACGCGCAACGTGCTCCCATCCAACGCAAACAGGTCCAGACCGCGCCAACGGTTGAAGTCCTCGAACTCCCGGATCCAACTCAGGGCGGTGATCTCGAACAGCTCCAGCAATGCGCTCACGCCCACGCGGACCCGCGCCGCCACGATCGCCGCCGAGCTGACGAACTTGCCCACCGGCCCCTTGCCCGCGTGGCTGCCCAGACCGAGATGTTTGACCGTGTACTCGATCGACCAGCTGCGGAACATCGCCAGCCCGATCACCAGCCACACGACCACCTCGTTGGGCAGTTTGCGTCTTCGCAGCGTCTCGGTGCCGCTGCGCTTGAGCGCCTCGCGCACCCATGCCACGCCGATCAGCGACTGAAGGTGCTTGAAATCCTCCGGCCGCGGGCCCCGGTCCAACGCTTCGAGCCAACCACCCAGCCTCCCACTTTTCTCCGCCACCGCAACACCCTCCTTTGCGAGGGTAGAGTGCGCCATGCGGGGAAATGTCCAGCGCCAGGGTGCCCCTTGCACCGTCCTTGAGATCCCTGGAAGAACGCCGCAAACATTTATACTTTCCGCAACTGTTCCAGCAACTTATCGCTTAAGTTACCGGCATTGTGCTTAGACCATGCAGAACGAGGATAGGACGCGATGACGACGCGCTTCCCGTGCCCGCGCCTCGGCGGGCGGGGATGTCGAGATGACCGAGGAGAGGGAGCACCACATCGCGGCGAGCCATCCCGATCCGCTCCCCGAGTACCGCGAGCATCTGGCGGAGACGATCGCCGACCCGGACATGATCCGCCGCAGCCGGCGATTCGCCGGCGCGAGGTTGCTCGCGCGCTGGTTTGACGGCGTGCGCGGCGGTAAGCATGTTGTCGTTGTCGTCGTAACCGATGCGGGCGGCGGACGCAGGTGGGTTGTGACGCCGATCTCGCCCGGCGACTCGCGGAAGGAGGCGTGGAATGGAAGCGAAGCTGAGTTTCTCGTACGACCGAGACGCGGACATCCTCCACATCCGCAAGAGGCCGCCGTACGCCGAGCAGGAGTCGGAAGAGATCGGCGACGACGTGATCGCGAGGCTCAACCCCACGACGGGCAAGGTCGAGAACCTCGAGGTTCTATTCTTCTCGACGCGGCTGCTCCGGGGCGATCTCTTCGAGGTACCCATCGCCGCCGACCTGCGGCTCGTGGATCGATGACCGACCCGGCGGAGAAGTCGGCTCTGGGGCCGCTACAAGACCCAACAGACTCCAGCCATTGGGGCAGGAGTCACGTAACGGACTCTCCGGAAAACCCGGGGCGATTCAGTGTGTCTGGACCCGTACTGGTGGGACGTGGAAGGTACGTCGCGCTCGGATTGCTCATGCCGAGGTCGTAAACCATCGCACAGAGCAGCGGGGAGGTCCCAGGTTTGGATAAAATGCTGACCGCGACGGACATGCAGGTACAGTTCGAGTCCGAATGGCTTCTGATCGAGGACCCCGAGACCGACGAACGGTTGGGGATTCGGCGCGGAAGGGTCCGCTGGCACAGCAAGGATCGCGACGAGGTCTATCGGAAAGCGGTCGAGCTGCGGCCAAAGCGGTTCGCTGTGCTCTATACGGGTAAGATGCCCGAGGGCACGGCAATCGTCCTATGAGCGTATCCTTCAACGCACAACAGGGGCTGGTGATCGTTCCGGCCGAGTTGTGGGGGCCGTCGGGCAGTGCAGTCCTACGCCTCGCGCTCGATATGGGCGCAACCGGAACGGTCGTGAACGTCGGAATGCTCGTTGCCATTGGCTATGACCCTGCGCTCGTTCCGCTGCGGGTTCAGGTGACGACGGGAAGTGGTGTCGAGTTCGCCCCGCGCATCACACTGAAGAGGATCGAGGCGCTTGGTCGTGAATCTCGAAACTTTGCCGTGCTGGGGCACACCCTGCCGCCAAGTGCAGGCGTTGACGGTCTTCTCGGCCTGGACTTCCTGCGCGGCCTACGCGTGGCCATCGACTTTCGCCGCGGCCGAATCACCCTGGCCTGAGGCGCGTTTTCCGCGGCTTCCCCGCCACCATGAACGACCACCTAGAAGTCCTGAAAACGGTCGCTCGCCGCCTGAGAAGTACCGGCATCCAGTACATGCTGAGCGGGTCGGTCGCCATGAACTACTATGCCGAGCCGCGCATGACGCGCGACGTGGACGTAGTGGTGGCACTCGAGGCGGCCGACGCCGATCGCATTGTCGAACTGTTCGAGAGCGACTTCTACATCGACGTCGATACCGTCCGGGAAGCGGTCTCCCGTCGCGGCATGTTCAACGCCATCGACAATCGATCTGTCGTCAAGGTCGACTTCATCGTCCGGAAGGAAGCGCCCTATCGGCTCGAGGAATTCTCCAGGCGGAGAACCGTCGACGTCGATGGCGAGCCGATCGTCATCGTATCGCCCGAGGATCTCATCCTCTCGAAGCTCGCGTGGGCGAAGGACAGTCGCTCCGAGGTGCAGCTTCGGGACGTCCGCAGCGTGATCGACACCGTGCCCGATCTCGACTGGCCGTACATCGAACGGTGGGCGCTCGTGCTATCCATCGAAGAGTTGCTGCGGGAGGTCCGAACATGAATGACACCCCTCTCGAGATGCAGCGCCGCTGGCGAAGCGCGCTGCTGGCCCGGTCCGGCGCAGAGCGCCTGCGCATGGGCTCCGAGATGTTCGACACCGCGCGCCGGCTCGCTCTCGCTGCGCTCGGTCCCAACAAGACCGACCTCGAGGTGCGCGCGTTTCTCCTGCGGCGCACTTACGGCCGCGAGCTCGGGGCAGCGCTCGTCGAGCGCATCATCGAGTCTTGGGAAAGCGTTGGCCTTGGGCTCTTCACGCCCGTCCTAGCGCCTGCCCAACCCCCGGAACCGGCCAGACTCCAGGGCGAGCAGGCGGACGAGGACAATTGATGCGGCTATACCTCGACACCTCCGTCCTCGGCGCGCTCGCCGACTCTGACGAACCGCAGCGGGTCGAGATCACTCGACGGTTCCTCGGCTCATTCGCCGAGGGAACACATATCCTGGAATTTTCGCCATCTCGTGAACGTTCGAACGCGCCGCGCCGTCAATTCGGTGAACCTGCGTCTTGGTTACGCTCTGATCGAGATCATCTCTCCGATGGAGGTCTGATTCTATGAAACCTAAGCATCTCCCAGAACCTCCCTCTCTCCGATGGCTCCATGAGATCCGATCTCGGGAGTACGAGAAGAAGCGAGCTCTACCGCCCGCCGAGTGGTTCCCCCCCGCCGACGCCACCGCGGCAATCAAGGCCTGCCGGTCGATGGGCTTGCGGGTGAAGGCAATGGTTCCGTCAAAGGCGCCCAAGCGAAAGCGCGCATAGTCTAC
This sequence comes from uncultured delta proteobacterium, assembly GCA_963708955.1. Taxonomy (GTDB): domain Bacteria; phylum Desulfobacterota; class Binatia; order JACPRU01; family JACPRU01; genus JACPRU01. Next base: position 3,974 of record CAVPWJ010000191.1, on the reverse strand, counting down.
CCATGCGCAACACCTACCTCGTCTCCTACGACATCTGCGAAGACAAGCGGCTGCGCGCCGTATACAAAACCATGCGCGATTTCGGCGATCATCTTCAGTACTCGGTCTTCGAGTGTCAGCTCACTCCGACCGACCTGGTGCGCTGCCGTCACGCGCTGTCGGAGATCATCAATCCGCGCGAAGACCAGGTGCTGTTCGTCGACCTGGGGCCATCGGAGGGGAGAGGGGACCGCGTGATCGTCTCGCTTGGCCGTGCTTATTCGCCAATCGACAAGCCGTGCTTCGTCATCGACGGAGACGCCTGAGGAACAATGGACTCGACCACGAATACCGCCGAAAAGGGCGTCGAGCAGCCGGTGGCCGGCGCGCGGGCGACGGGGCTGTCGGGAGCGCCACCCGACTATCTTCCCGCCAGAATGCTGAATGAGTACGTATATTGCCCACGCCTCTTCTTTTACGAGTGGGTCGAGGGGCTCTTCGCCCGAAGCGTCGACACGGTCGAGGGCTCGCTCCGTCACGAAAAGATCGAGACCCGCCAGGATCCGCTGCCGCCGCCGGCTGCCGAGGGGAGGATCCACTCGCGCTCGGTGACGCTCTCGAGCGAGCAGCATCGGCTGATCGCGACCATGGATCTCGTCGAGGGAGACGGCGGCGAGGTTTCGCCGGTCGACTACAAGAAGGGGCGACCGAAGGACGGCGACGCCGGCCCGGAAGCGTGGCCGGCGGACCGTGCCCAAGTGTGCGCCCAGGCGCTGATTCTCCGCGACAACGGGTACGCGGTGAACGAAGCCGTCCTGTACTACGATGCCACTCGGCAGCGGGTGCGTGTGCCGATCGAGGCCCCGCTCGTCGGCGAGACCGTGAGCGCGATCGAGAGCGCCCGGGAGGTCGCACGGCTCGGGAAGATTCCTCGTCCGCTCGTCGACAGCCCGAAGTGCCCGCGGTGCTCGCTGGTCGGCATCTGCCTCCCCGACGAGACGCGGTATCTCGACGCCGCGCCGACGGACGGCGAGCAGCAGCTCGAGCTCTTTGCCGACGAGATCGATCCCCTCGGAGGACCGCTCGTTGCCGTCTCCGTCGAGCGCACGGCGCAACCCAGCGTGCGCCGCCTGGTGCCCGCGCGCGACGACCTGCGGTCGCTGTACGTGGCTGGCCACGGGGTCACGATCGGCAAGTCCGGCGAAGTCCTCCAGATCCGTCGGCGCGACAAGCCCACCGAAGAGGTGCGCCTGCACGAGATCTCCCAGGTCAACGTCTACGGGAACGTCCAGCTCACGGCGATGGCCGTGCAAGGGCTTTGCCGCGCCGAGCGGCCGATCGGCCACTTCTCGCACGGCGGATGGTTTTTCGGGACGACGACCGGCCTCGGCTTGAAGAACGTGTTTCTCCGGCGCTCTCAGTTCGCGCGCGCGAACGATACCGCCTTCTGCCTTAGAGTCGCTCGAGACATCGTAACCTCGAAGATCCGCAATCAGCGGACTCTCCTGCTACGGAACCACGTGGAGCCTCCGGCGCTCGCGCTGCGGCAGCTCAAACACTTTGCCGATCTCGCCGGCTCCGCCGAAGGCCTCGACGAGCTTCTAGGCATCGAAGGAACCGCCGCTCGGCTCTACTTCTCGCAGTTCGCCGGGATGCTGAAGGGGCGTGACGGGGAGGACAGCAGCGAGACGCGCTTCGACTTCGTTCACCGCAATCGTCGCCCGCCGACAGACCCGGTCAACTCGCTCCTGTCCTTCGCCTACGCGCTGCTGGCGAAGGACCTGACTGTGACCTGCCATCTCGTCGGGTTCGATCCGTTCGTCGGATTTTTTCATCAACCTCGCTTCGGCCGGCCGGCCCTGGCGCTGGATCTCATGGAAGGCTTTCGTCCGCTGATCGCCGATTCGGCCGTCCTCACGGCGATCAACAATCGCGCCATTCAGCCCTCCGACTTCATCCGCGCCGGGCGCGCGGTCTCCTTGGCGCCATCGGGAAGGAAGGCGTTCCTCCATGCCTACGAGCAGCGAATGGACGCGCTCGCGACCCATCCGATCTTCGGCTACCGCGTGAGCTACCGGCGAATCCTGGAGATCCAGGCTCGGCTGCTCGCCCGTGTCGTGAGCGGCGAGATCGCCTCCTACCCGGGGTTCGAGACGCGATGATCGACACGAGCGCCGAGGTGACGCCGACTTCCCCTACGCCGCTCGCAGGCGTAAGTTGGCGAGATTACAGCCAGAGTCGCACACGGTCCGCTCGATCGCGAGCATATGCCCGCCGGAGCGCCGACCCTGTCGCATAAGCCGTCGTAGGTCTTTGATAATTCAGCACTTTTTTGCAGGTCTCTTTCCGCGCTCATCGGAGCGCGGCCCCATTGAAGCATTGACGGCCGACGCAGTGGTTCATCCCGCAAGATCGCGCCTTTCCGCGCTCATCGGAGCGCGGCCCCATTGAAGCGTGCCATGCGCATCTCGGCGATGCCTCGTGTGATCCGGGATCCTTTCCGCGCTCATCGGAGCGCGGCCCCATTGAAGCCGCCGACGAGATGCGCATCGGCGGCGCGCGGTGCCCGCGGGGCCTTTCCGCGCTCATCGGAGCGCGGCCCCATTGAAGCTTCGTCGTTTCGCCGACGGCATCGTCGGCAGTCTGCCGCTTTCCGCGCTCATCGGAGCGCGGCCCCATTGAAGCCCGCTGAAGGGCCTGCTCGCGGACATCGTCGATACGCCCCTTTCCGCGCTCATCGGAGCGCGGCCCCATTGAAGCGCCAAGATGGCGCTTGTCGGAGTGTCCGCGTGTTGCACTTTCCGCGCTCATCGGAGCGCGGCCCCATTGAAGCGAGGAGAACCTGCGGAAGTCTGCGGCCGTCGAGTTCAACTTTCCGCGCTCATCGGAGCGCGGCCCCATTGAAGCAATCAGCTTCACAGCGCCGACGATCGCGCCGATGTACTTTCCGCGCTCATCGGAGCGCGGCCCCATTGAAGCCATGGTGACGCGCGATACGTAGGCGATCGCCGAGCCCTTTCCGCGCTCATCGGAGCGCGGCCCCATTGAAGCGAGCTCGATGCTCGTCGTTTCGAGCCCCTCTCCGGCTGCTTTCCGCGCTCATCGGAGCGCGGCCCCATTGAAGCAGGACCGCGTTTCGCATCGCGATCGAGTTCGCGGCGTTCTTTCCGCGCTCATCGGAGCGCGGCCCCATTGAAGCTCCAGGTCTTGGCGGGTGATCGGATAGCGCACGAGGACTTTCCGCGCTCATCGGAGCGCGGCCCCATTGAAGCTCCTCCGCGCTTGCACCTTTCCACGCGCTCGTCTTCTTTCCGCGCTCATCGGAGCGCGGCCCCATTGAAGCTGGGACCCGCAGTGCCCGACCAGCTCGCCAAACACCCTTTCCGCGCTCATCGGAGCGCGGCCCCATTGAAGCCGCTCGGCCTCGCGCCTCGCCGCCTCGACCTGCCGGTCTTTCCGCGCTCATCGGAGCGCGGCCCCATTGAAGCGTCCATTGCTCGCGTGTCGGCTTACGCCCGAGGGAGTCTTTCCGCGCTCATCGGAGCGCGGCCCCATTGAAGCACCGCTGGAGTTGGCGGCGAGGTGGATGATGCCTTCATCTTTCCGCGCTCATCGGAGCGCGGCCCCATTGAAGCTGCACGTCGACGCCGGCGACGACGACGATCACGCCCCTTTCCGCGCTCATCGGAGCGCGGCCCCATTGAAGCGTCGTTCGTGGCGGCTCCCATGCTCACGGCCGTCATCTTTCCGCGCTCATCGGAGCGCGGCCCCATTGAAGCCGACCATCGCGGCTAGCGCGGCCAGCGCGGCCATTGCGCTTTCCGCGCTCATCGGAGCGCGGCCCCATTGAAGCCTCGGAGCCCAACCTGGTCCCCAGCGACCACACTGACGACTTTCCGCGCTCATCGGAGCGCGGCCCCATTGAAGCTTGAAGTTCGCCGTCGTCGTGAGGGCTCCCCCGTTCACCTTTCCGCGCTCATCGGAGCGCGGCCCCA
>CAVPWJ010000190.1:0-4422 GCA_963708955.1 uncultured delta proteobacterium | reverse complement strand
ACGTCGCGCTTGCCGATCTCGAGAAAGCGCCCGTGCGGCGCGAGCGTGGACAGGCCCTTGGCGATCGCTTCGCCGGCGAGCGAGTTGAGCACCAGGTCGACGCCGCGTCCGCCGGTCGCCGCGAGCACCTGGTCGGCGAAGTCGAGCGAGCGTGAATCCATCGCGCGGGCCACGCCGAGCGCGCGCAGGAAGTCGCGCTTTTCGGGGTTGCCCGCCGTGGCGTAGACCTCGGCGCCGACGAGCTCGGCGATCTGCAGCGCCGCCAGGCCCACCCCGCCGGTCGCGGCCTGCACCAGCACCTTCTCGCCGCGCCGCATCCGTCCCAGGTGGCGGAGCGCGTACCAGGCGGTGAGAAACGCCACGGGGATCGTCGCCGCTTCCTCGAACGAGAGGCCGCGCGGCATGCGGGCCGCCCGGCCCGCATCGACCGTGAGGTGCGATGCGAAGCAGCCGCCGGCCATCGCCAGCACACGGTCGCCCGCGCGCAGCCCTTCGACGCCCGGCCCGACGGCGACGATCTGCCCGGCGCACTCGTCGCCGACTAGCAGGTCTTCATCGCTCTCCACGGGATAGATGCCGAGCGCCTTCATGACGTCGCGGAAGTTGAGCGCCGCGGCGCGCACCTCGACCTCGACCTCGCCCGCCCCCGGCCGACGGCGCGGACGAGCGGCGAGCCTCAAGTCGTCGAGCGATCCTGGCGACGGAATCTCCAGCCGATAACGCGACGCGCCCGAGCGGATCGCGGCGGGCGGCTCGAACGAGGCGTGCGCCAGCCGGTTCACGTAGCGGACCTCGCCGCGCAGCGCGATCTCCTCCTCGGCATCTTCCGCGCGAAGCTCGGCGAGCAGCCCGGCGACGTCCGCCGCGCCGCCGCGCGGGTCGAGGTCGATCATCTTGCAGCGCAGCCGGCGTTGCTCGTTCTGGATCACTCGCCCGAGCCCCCAGAGCGGAGCCTGCGCCGGCGACACCTCGGCGCCGCCGACCGGCTGCGAGCCGCGCGTCACCAGCCAGAGCTTGGGCGCCTTGGCGGCTTCGTCCACGCCCAGCGCCTGCGCGAGGTGGAGCGCGGCGAGACAGCCGCGACGCTCGGCTTCGAGGAGGGTCCGCAGGGTCGTCTCCGCCGCGGGTGGAGCGTCGAGGCTCCAGAGGTGCACGATCGCGTCCGGCACGGCCGGCAGCTCGGCGAGCAGCCGGCGCAGCGAGTGGGGCGACCGCAAGTCGATCTCGAAGCGGTTCGGGCCGACCCGGCGCTCCGCGCCCGCCGCGAATGCCAGCGTCGCACGGTCGCCGCCCGCGCCAAGCGCGGCCGCGAGCTCGTCCGCCACGCCGCCGCGGTCGGCGAGCAGCAGCCAGCTCCGACCGCCGGGCACCGCCACAGGCTCCTCCGAGCGAGTGCTCCCGGCGAGCTCGACGCGCGGGGCACGAGCGACGAAGATCGTCTGCCCGGAGCGTCGCGGCGAGCGGGTATCCGGCACGTCGGTCACCGCTTCGAAGCGCGCGGCGCCGAGCACGCTGCGCCAGTGCGCACGGTCGAGCAGCGGATGACTCGCGCGAAGCCCGCGATCGCGAAAACGCCACCACCCCGGCGTCAGGCCGAACACCAAATCGACCCAGCGGGTCGGCCGATCGATCTCGAGGAGCACCAGCAGTCCGTCGGGGGCGAGCAGATCGCGCACGTGCGCCAGCGATTTAGCGAGGCTCGCCGTCGCGTGCAGCGCGTCTGCCGCCAGCACCACGTCGAAGGAGTGCGGCTCGAAGCCCTGCTCCGCCGGCGGGCGCTCGATGTCGAGAAGCTGGCAGCGAAGCCGCGGATGGCCGAAGAACTTCTGCTCGGCGCGCGAGAAGAACAGCGGCGAGACATCCGAGAACACGTACTCGACGCGGGCTGGTAGGCGCGGCAGCACGTGCGCGGTGGTGCCGCCGGTGCCGGCGCCGACCTCGAGCAGGCGAATCGTTCGGCCCTCGGGCACGGCGCCGACCGCGGCGGCGACCGCCGCCGCCACCGCCCGGTTGTAGTCGGCGAAGGAAGGCGCGTCCTGATAGAATTGCTCGAGGACCGCGAGCGAGCCCGTCGGCGCGAGCACGGCGAGCGGATCGACCTTGCCGCGCAGCACGGGCGCGAGCGCGCTCCCCGCCCGGCGTAGCAGCACGAGCTCGGGATGGAGCGCTGGAAAGTGCGCGAGCAGCGCCCGCCAGAGCGCGGCGACGTCGAGCGGCTCGGGTGCACGGCGTACGCGCCAGCCGCCGCGCGTACGGGCGAGCACGCCGTCGGCGGCGAGAAACTCGAGAAAGCGGCCAAGCGCGGGGTGCAGGCGCGCGACGACTCCGAGCGCCCGGGCCAACGATTCGGTGGTGAAGCCGATCCCGCGCCGCGGCTTCCACCCGAGATCGGCGAGCGCTCCGAGGACGTAGCCGCGACAGATCTCGTCGAGCGCGGGCTCGACGGCGAGAAACCGCGCGCGAGCGCCGTCCGCTCCTTGGCGCGCCACGAGCACGGCGCGAGCGTGCTCCGCCACGCGCGCCGGCGCCGAGAGATCCCGCGGGACCGAGCGCTGCACCTCGCGGCCGACGAGCGGCTTTGCTTCCCATCGCGACTCGTAGAGCCAGCCCTCGGGATCGTCGGCGGCCGCGGCGCGCATCGCCTGGCAGCGAAAGCCGTCGATGGCGAGGAGCACCGCCCCGGAGTCGTCGGTGATACGCAGGTCGCCGACGATCGAGTTGCCGCTGTGCCGAACCAGCCGCGCGTGGCTCCACACCGCCCGACCCGGCCGCGTGACGAGCTTCAGCCGCTCGATGCGCACCGGCAGGTAGAGCCGCGCGGCGCCCGCCGCCGGCTCGGGGATCGCCGCCGACAGCACCTGGAAGCAGGCGTCGAGCAGCGCCGGGTGGATGCGGTAGCGGCCAGTCGTCTCGGCGATCGGCTCGGGAGCGCGCACCCGGCCGAGCGCCTCGCCGTCGCGCCTCCACAGTCGCTCGACGCCGCGAAACGCCGGCCCGAAATCGAGGCCGACCGTATGGAACCCGCGGTAGAGCTCCTCGGACGAGACGCGCTCGGCGCAGCGCGCGCGCACGCGCGTGAGCGAGACGCGCTCGGCCGATCCCGGGTCGGTAGCGGCGCGGAGCTTTCCTTTGCAATGCACCGACCAGTCACCGGTCTTGGCGCCGAGCGCGCTCGAGATCGTGAAGCGCGATCCGGCGGGCTCGAACGCGATCTGCAGCCGAGGCGGTTCTTCGGTTTCGGGCACGACCAGCGCGCGCTCCAGATCGACGTCCTCGAGCACCCACGGCGCGGCGCCGAAGCGGCGCTCGGCGGCCTCGGCCGCCACTTCCACGTAGCCGGCGGCCGGGAACACCACGTGGCCCTGCACGCGATGGTCCTTCAGGTAAGGCATCGCCTCCCGGTCGATCCAACCTTCCCAGGTCGGCTCCGCGGCCTTGACTTCGCGCGCCAGGAACGGATGCAGCGCGGGATCGAGCCGCCGCTCGCGGCTGCCCGCCGACTCGTGCCAGAAGCGGTCCCGCTGCCAGGCGTAGGTCGGCAGCGAGGCGAGCGACTCGGCCCGCGGGTAGAGTCCCCGCCAATCGACCGCCACGCCGGCGACGTGCAGCGCGCCGAGCGAGCCGAGCAGCGTGGCTCGCTCGGGCGACTGGCGCCGCAGCGACGGCAGCACGATGCCGCGGAGCGAGCGCTGGCGCAGGCATTCGGCGACCGAGGCGGCCACCGCAGGATGTGCCGAGAGCTCGAGGAAGATCCGCCAGCCGCGGTGCAGAAGCGCGTCGATCGCCGGCGCGAAGCGCACCGTCTCGCGCACGTTCCGCCACCAGTACTCGGCGCAGAGCTCCTCGCCGAGCAGCTCCCCGCCGGTCACCGTGGAGATCATCGGCAAGCGGGCCGGCGCGCGCTCGAAGGAGCCGAGCGAGCGGAGCAGCTCGCCTCGCACCGGGTCCATCTGCGGACTGTGAAACGCGTAGTTGACCTGCAGGAAGCGGCAGAAGGTCTCGCGCCGATCGAGCCCGGCGGCGATCTCCTCGAGCGCGGCGCCGTCTCCGGAGAGCGTGACCGAGGCCGGCGCATTGACCGCGCCGACCGCCACGCGTCCATCGTACGGAGCGACGAGCTCGGCCGCCTCCGCGGCCGGGAGCCGCACGGCGAGCATCCGCCCGCGCTCGGGCGCGAGGTCCATGCAGCGCCCCCGCTGGAAGATCACCTGCGCCGCGTCGGCGAGCGTGAGCACGCCGGCGACGTGCGCGGCCGCGACCTCGCCGACGCTGTGCCCGACCACCGCGGCCGGCCGGATGCCCCACGATGCCCACAGCGACGCCAGCGCCACCTGCAGCGCGAAGATCGCCGGCTGGGCGATGGCGGTCTCGGCGAGACGAGACGAGCGCTCGGCGCGCGCCAGCTCGTCGAGCAATATGGCA
>CAVPWJ010000189.1:0-11785 GCA_963708955.1 uncultured delta proteobacterium | reverse complement strand
AAGGGGTATGCTACAGATGAGAGCTGAGGAGCATCATCTCCGACAGAGCCAGTTCCACAACCCGAGCTCGGTGCTCGCCACCGAGCGAAGAAGGATGAAATGTCCGGGCGGGATCTCTATCGGGCGTGGGTGCAGCGCCGCACGCGGTGGCGCGTTAGCGCGAGATCGCCCGCGCGGCTCGTCGCCCGAGGAGCTTGCGCAGTTCGTCGGCGGCCAGCAACAGCGCGGCGGCCGGTAACGGCGCGAGCCAGGCGGGGAGCGCGGGCGGCGCGGTGGCGAACGCTCGCTGTCCGAGCGGAGTCCAGACGACGGCGAGGAGCAGCGTTAGCTCCGCGGCAATTCCCCACCAGACGAGGCGGTTGGTGAAGAAGCCGACCTGGCGGATGCTCTGCGAGGCGCTGCGGCACGCGAATAGGTTCGCAACCTGCGTGAAGACGATGGCGATCAGGCACGCGGTCGTCGCTTGACGGGTGAGCCGTTGGATCTCGCGCACGAGCGGCGGCAGATCCGGGCGCGCTTGCTGCGCGAGGTGAGCGATGTGGGCGAACTCCGTGTGGGCCGCGGTGCCGACCACGACCGCGCGGCCGATTCCCGACACGACCGTCGTTCCCGCGAAGACGACGTTGCGGCTGTCGAGCAGGGGCCCGTTCGCCGCGGCGCTCGAGAGGGGCACGGGCGCAGCCTCGCCGGTAAGCGTCGCGTTCGAAACCTGCAGCCGATGGCTCTCGGTCACGCGGGCATCCGCGGCCACCAGATCGCCTGACGCGAGCACCAGGATATCGCCCGGGACCACGTCTTCGCGGGGGATCTCGGTTTCGGCGCCGGAGCGGATCACGCGCGCACGACGGGGGAGGAGCCCCGCCAGGACCTGCGCCGCGCGCGCCGCCCGTTCTTCTTGGAAGAAGCTGAACGCCCCGTTCACCACCACGACGGCGACGATCGCCCAGCCGAGCGGCGCCATGCCGCTGGCCGGATCGATCTCGTGGCCGGCGAAGGCGAGCGCCGCCGCCAGCCAGAGCAGCAGGGCGAGGAAGTGGGTGAACTGGCGCGTGATCTTGACGATCCACCGCTCGGGCTCGGGGCGCGGCATCGCGTTGCGGCCGTAGCGGTGGATCCGCCTCCGAGCCTCCTCGGCGCTGATGCCGGCGGTGCTCGTGCCCAGTTGCCGGCAGAGCTCGTCGATGGCAAGGCGGTGAAACTCGAGAGGCGTCTCCGGCTGCGAAGGCTTCACGTCACTGGCCGCGCCCTTCAGGCCTGTCCCGGAGCTACGAAGCCGTTCTGCGTCGCTTGGCTGCCGCGGCTTGCTTGCCCGCCGAAACCGCGGCCAACCGGCCGCTGACCGCGCCACTGCAGACCGTCAGTACGGGGCAGCCCGCGGCGCGGATTACCTTCTCCGCCACGCTTCCCAGCAGCAGCCGCGAGAATCCCGTCGTTCCGTGTGTTCCCAGCACCAGCAAGTCGGTCCGCCGGCCGGCATGGTCGAGGATCACGGACGCGGCGAAGCCATCCTCGACGGCTCCCGTGCTGCGAATACCAAGCTTTCGGAAGCGGGCGAGCAGGCTCTCGAGCTGCCGCGCGGCGGCGCGCCGTCTCTCCTCGTTGATGGAGACAACCTCGATGCTACCGTAGATGTCGGCTGGGAGGATGGGCTCGCAGGCGTGAATGACCCGAATGCTCGCTCCGAGCGAGATCGCCAAACTGGATGCATAACGGGCGGCCGCCTCGGAGGTAGCGGAGAAATCGGTCGCCAGGAGGATTCGACGGATTCGCATGAAGTCTTTTCAAGCATGGATCGTGCCGTGTCACTCAGAATATGATTTAAGAAATTCGGATTTCCCGACTGTGCGAAGTCCGCTGGAATGAATTTCCCAATCACTGGAACGCCGATTTCAGGGTGCCGGCACCCAATGGGCGCTCAGCCCTTGATGCACACGAGCGGCTCGATCCTTGCCACCGTACGGGCGAGGCCCGCTCGATCGGCTGCCTCTGCCACCGCCCTCACGTCCTTGTAGGCACCGGGAGCTTCCTCCGCGACGCCGCGATACGATCGGCTGCGAACGAGGATGCCGCGGTGAGCGAGCTCCTCGATGAGGCTCCGCCCGCGCCAGTGCCGAAGCGCCTCATGTCGGCTCATCGCCCGACCCGCGCCGTGGCAGGCAGAGCCGAACGCGAGATCCATGCCTCGACGGGTGCCGACGAGGATGTACGAGGCCGTCCCCATGGTGCCGCCGATCAGCACCGGCTGTCCGATCGGGCGCAGCGCCTCGGGAAGATCGGGGTGCCCGGGACCAAAGGCACGGGTCGCGCCCTTGCGGTGCACGAACAGGCGCTTCACGCTGCCGTCGATCCGATGCTCTTCGGCTTTGCACGTGTTGTGAGACACGTCGTAGAGCAGCGGCAAGCGGCGGCTGCCGGGGATCACTTCGGCGAACGCCTCGCGCACGAGATGGGTGATGATCTCGCGATTGGCGAGCGCGCAGTTGATTCCCGCCCGCATGGCTCCGAGATAGTCCCTGCCGAGCGGCGAGAGGATCGGGGCGCAGGCGAGCTCGCGGTCGGGAAGCGAGATGCCGTACCTCGCCGCGTCGACGGCCATGCGCTTCAGGAAGTCGGTGCCGATTTGATGGCCGAGCCCGCGCGAGCCGCAGTGAATGCTGATCACCACGTCGCCGGCATGGAGGCCGAAGGCCTCCGAGGCGGGGTCGAACGTCTCGATGACCTGCTGCAGCTCCAGGTAATGGTTGCCCGAGCCGAGCGTGCCCATCTCGTCCCGTTGGCGCTTCTTGGCGGACGCGGAAACGCACTCCGGGTCGGCTCCGAACATGCAGCCGTGCTCCTCCGTGCGCTCGAGGTCGGCCGGATCGCCGTAGCCTCGCTCGACGGCCCAGCGTGCGCCGCCGAGCAGCATCGCGTCCATCTCCTCGGGGCTGAGGCGCAGAGGGCCCGTGCTGCCCACGCCGGCAGGCACGCGTTGGAAGAGAGCGTCGGCGAGCTTCTCTTTGAGCGGCAAGACGTCGCCGAGCGCGAGGCCCGTGTGCAGCGTACGCACGCCGCAGGAGATGTCGAAGCCGACGCCGCCGGCCGATATCACCCCGCCGCGCTCCGGATCGAAGGCGGCAACGCCGCCGATCGCAAAGCCGTAACCCCAGTGCGCATCGGGCATCGCGTAGGAGGCTTTCACGATGCCGGGCAGCATGGCCACGTTGCACACCTGCTCGCGAACCTTGGCGTCCATGCCCTGGAGCAAGGACTCGGTCGCATAGATGATCCCCGGCACGTGCATCCTGCCGTGCGCCGGGATCTCCCACTCGAATTCCGATTTGCGGATCAGCGTAGCGGTCTCCATATCGGCCTCCGTGCGCTACACGTCGACGACGCACTGGGCAGCCCACGCGCCGTCGGAACCTTGACCGACCCGAAGGCTGGTGTAGGTCGCTCCCTTCACTTCTACCGCGGGCGCGTGGCGGGTCACGTCGACGGGTTCTCCCCAGGCGGTGGCGCGCAGCGTTCGACCCTCGGTCCGCACCCGGAAGCGGGCGAAGAGCATTCTTCGCGTCGCCATCTCGTAGACGAGAGCGTTCAGCCAATCGACGAGCAACAGCTCGTCGTCAGGAGCCTCGCAGCGGATCTCCACGGCCGCGAGCGGCTGCACGCCGCCTGGATCGGTGATGACGGCGGTGAGGGCGGTGGCCGCCTGCTCGAACGCCTCCTCCTTGGAGGACCCTAAGCCCCGCACGCCGATGTCGGCATCGTGCGAAAAATGCTCCCAACGGGCCGGCGCGATCGAGTTGAGGTTCCCCACTGTCAGTAACTCGGATCTTCCGGCGGAGGCCAGCAAACGCGCGATCCTCCCGAGGCCGGGATCCGCCGTCGGCCGCCGACCGGAGTGCGCGTCGCTCCTTTGATTTCCAACCACCCAACAGAGCACGCATCGTGCCGTTCGCGACGAGAGCTAAGTTGACGCCGTCAGCAAGGGATGCCGCCCCGCCTTGCGAGCATCGCAAGGCGGGGTTTTCTCGTCGCTGACAATGCGAGTTCCCGCTTCTGGGATCGGGGGGCTCGATCTGTCGGCGGTATACCTGACCTCCCTATTCTCGGGCTTGCGTTGCGGAGCTTCCATCGAGATCTCCGCCTGGCACGTCCTCTGCTGTAGCTATGAGTCGGAGGATCGACGCCGCTGCTGAATCGATCGCCACATCTTTGACGGCTTGCTCGAGGGAATCCGATGAAACATGCCGCAGCCACCCGGAAACGCACTCGCGAGAGCGAGGAAGCTCCAGTCCGGATCTCGGTGGGCTCGGTCGTGCTCGACGGCAGCTTGGCGGTTCCCGCCGGGGCTCGCGGCATCGTGCTGTTCGCGCACGGAAGCGGGAGCAGCCGGCATAGCCCACGCAATCATCACGTTGCCGAAGTGCTTCACCAGGCGGGGCTGGGAACGCTGCTGTTCGATCTCTTGACGCAGGACGAAGAGCGGATCGATATGCGAACGGCGGAGCTTCGCTTCGATATCCCGTTGCTCGCGAAGCGACTGGTCGGAGCCACGGATTGGCTCGCCTCCCGACCTGCTACGCAGAGGCTCGGCGTCGGCTACTTCGGCGCCAGCACGGGCGGTGGGGCAGCGTTGGTGGCGGCCGCCGAGCGTCCAGACAGGGTCTGGGCGGTGGTGTCGCGGGGCGGAAGGCCGGATCTCGCTGGAGCGGCGTTGCCGCGCGTTCAGGCGCCGACGCTTCTCATCGTCGGCGGGGAAGATGCGCCGGTGATCGTCATGAACCGCGCAGCGCTCGCGCGGCTCCGCTGCGAGAAGAAGCTCGAGATCGTTCCCGGAGCCACGCACCTCTTCGAAGAGCCGGGCACGCTGGAGGTCGTCGCCCACCTCGCTCGTGAGTGGTTCCTTCGCTACCTTCGGGCGGAACATGAGCGTCGCCCGAACTGAGCGGCGCCTGGAGAGAAGAGAGGAGGGGCCATGCAAGATCGAGAGGCGTTCATCGAGAAGCTAGAAGCCCAAATGCGCGAGTGGTCCACTCGATTCGAGGAACTGAAAGGTCGCGCTCGCAAAGCGAGCTCCGCGCGCAGGGCGGAGTATGCAAAGCAGATCGCCACCCTGCAGAAGCGCCGCGACGAAGCTACGAAGAAGCTTCGCGAGCTACGCGAAGCGGGAGAGCACGCCTGGGAGGAGCTTCGGGAGGCAATCGAGAAGGCGTGGGAGGAGATGGCGGTGGAACTGGAGGGCTCGATGTCCCGACTTCGCCCTCGCTCGGCGTCGCGGGGCGCGGTGACGAAAATCGGGGATCTGATGTCGCGCGACGTGAGCAGCTGCGGCGCCGATGACCGGCTCAATGCTGCGTCGCGGATCTTCTGGGAACGCGACTGTGGATGCGTCCCCGTCGTCGATGGCGCGTCGCGGGTGGTCGGGATCGTGACGGATCGCGACGTCTGCATGGCGGCGTACTTTCGGAACCGCCCGCTGACCGAGATGCGAGTGGGGGAGGTGATGTCGAAGGACGTCGTAGCCTGCCGCGCGGAGGATCTGCTGCCGGTTGTCGTGGAGGTGATGAGCCGACGGCAGATTCGTCGTCTTCCCGTGGTCGACGCGGACCAGCGCCTGATCGGAATCGTGTCCCTCAACGACATCGTACGGGAAACCGGCCACGCGCGCTCCGGCCGGCGAGCGATCCCCGCCGAGGAAGTGCTCCAGGCTCTCGATGCGATCGGCGAGCGGAAAGTTTCGCAATCGGGAAGCACGTCCTGACCATATTGGAACCGCCGGCTCCGCGACGATGCGGGCGGTCTGCATCTCGCCCGGCTTCTGCATCCGGCCTTCGGGCCTGCGGACAGAAATACGGCAACGTATTCCTCGGTCCTCGCGGCCGTGCCGATCGATGATCGCGGGCGAGGCCGATGAGGATGCGCGCTTCTGTTGCGGAGAAATCGGCGCAATTCTCGAGGTGATCGAAGAGTCTCACGCCGGGATCTCCGCCGTCATCGCGCCGACCCGTCGGCAGGCAGCGGCGAGACCCGTCAAGCGGGGCCACCCTTCAGCACCCGCTCGAGCGCGGCGACGAGCGTGCCAACGTCCACGGGCTTGAGCAAGTGTTCGGTCCGCGGCTCTCGCAGCAGTGCGCCCATGGCTCCGCGGGACTCGTCGAAACCAGACATCAGGACGACCGGAAGCTCCGGTCGCCACTTGCGCGCGTGGTGTGCGAGCCTCACGCCGTCCATCCCCGGCATCTGGAAGTCGACGAGAAGAACGTCGGGCTCGAACGCCTCGAGCCTGGAGACTGCCTCCTCGGCGCTCCCGGCAGCATCGACCGTGAAACCCTCCTCCTTCAACAACGTTTGCAACGTCGTCCTCGAGGCCGCGTCGTCCTCGACCACGAGGAGCCGGCGCCCGCCGCAGCCGCGTTCGCCGATCGGTCGTACCGCGCGCTCGCCACCGGCCGGGAACCACATCTTCACTCTGGTTCCGCGGCCGGGGGCCGTCTCGAGGGCGACCCGGCCGCTGTGGCGCTGCGCGAGGGCGTACACCATCGGCAGGCCGAGCCCCGTACCTTGAGGCTTGGTGGTGAAGAAGGGCTCGAAGACGCGGCGCTCCACTTCGGGGGGCATGCCCGGCCCGTCGTCCGCCACCTCGACCCACGCGCCGCCGTCGGCGGCCCCGGTGCTGACCGTTATCCTTCCCGCCGACGGCATGGCGTCGAGCGCGTTCATCAGCAGATTGACGACCGCGCTCGCTAGCTCCGTAGCCCGGACGAGGACCACCGACGCTTCTGCCCGCTCCCGCCGTAGCTCGATGCCGACCTGCTCGCGAATCCGCGGCATGCAGATGTCGATCGCTGCCTCCGTGGCACGGTTCACGTCGGTGGGCTCGGCCGCGCGCTCCGGCTCTTGTCGGCTGAAGCTGCGCAAGCGCTCTATCGTTTCGCTGCCCGTGCGGATCGCATCCTCCATGCGCGACAGCACCTCGTGGGCGACGCGGTCGTTCCCGTGGAGAAGGCGACGCAGGAACTGCACCTCCAGGCCGAGTGGGTTCAAGATGTTCTTGAGATCGTGGGATACTCCCGCCGCCATCTGCCCCAGCGCTCGCAGCTTCTCCGAGCGCGCGAGCGCTTCCCGCGATGCTTCGAGCTCCTTATAGGCGCGCTCGAGCTTTGCGTATTGCACCGCCTTGCCGATCGCCACCGCGGCGAGATCGACGAGCCCCTGGGCGAGATCGAGCTGTTCTTCCGCCAGCCCCCGCGCGGAGGAGGCGAGAAGAACGAGCACGCCGTAGAGGTTTCCGTCGGCAACGAGGGGCAGAACCTCGGCGTACGCGAATTTCGGGCCGCAGGCGGCCCGAAATTCCTCGCCGAGCTCGTCTCCGAGGACTTCGGCCTCCGTCGACCAACCGGCGACGTCTCCCGGGAGGTCTCTCGCCGCCACCACCCGCAGCCCGCCGTCGTTGGTCACACGGAGCGCCGCCGCGCCGTCGGCGCCCAGCCGCTCGACCGCCGCGGCGACGAGGAGGGAGAGGATTTCCTCGGGGCCACGGGCCTCGGCAACCAGCCCGCTGACCCGGGCGAGCGCCCGGGCAGAGGACTCGGGCATCTGAGAAGCACCGTCCGACATACTGCTCCCAGCGTACCTAGCCTCGGCGCGGTCGCGGTGCAATCTGGCTCGGCGACGTTCGCGCCGCTCTATTGGATCGCGCTCGATGCGTGATAGGTGTGCCCGACCGTCGCCGGCGCGGGAGGGAGGGTGTCGATGTCGATCGACTACATGGACAGGCTCAGCCTCGACGAGCGAGAGCTCGCGAGCCGGCGAGCGTTCTTCGAGATCACCGATGAGGATCTCCGCCGCCTCGCCGCGCTCCGGCCTCTCGCGGAGAAGCATGCCGCAGCGGTCATCGAGGGCCTGTATGAGCTGATCCTCGGTCATTCCGAGAGCCGCGCGTTCTTCCCGGACGAGACGACCGTCCGGCGGGTCAAGAACTTGCAGCGTCAGTATTTCACCGCGCTGTTCTCCGGTGCCTGCGATCTGCGCTACGTTCAAGACCGCCTGCTCGTCGGCTGCGCGCACGAGCGGCTCGGCATCGCGCCCAAGTGGTACATCGGCGGCTACAGCAGGTACCTCGGCTTGCTGTTCGACCGTTTCTTCGTGGAATTGCCGCTGGCCGAGGCAAAGGCCGCCTATCGCAGCCTGCAGAAGGTCGTGTCCTTCGACATGGCGCTGGCGTTGGACACCTACATCGCCGCGAGCAAGGAGAGCCTTGGGCGGCACCAGGAGGCCATTCGCGAGCTCTCGACGCCGGTCATCCGCGCCTACCGCGGCATCCTGCTGCTCCCCCTCGTCGGCACCGTCGACACGCACCGCGCCGAGCAGATCATGGAGACCCTGCTCGCCCGCGTCGTCGAGGAGCAGGCCAAGACCCTCATCATCGACATCGCCGGCGTCCCGGTCGTGGACACGAAGGTCGCCGACCACCTGCTCAAGACCACGGAAGCCGTGCGGCTGCTCGGCGCGACGACGATTCTCACCGGAATCAGCACCGAGGTGGCTCGGACCATCGTGATGCTCGACGTCGACATCTCGGCGATGCACACGCGCGCCAAGCTCGCAGATGGAATCGAGTTGGCTCTCGGCCTCATGGGCAAGACGATCGTCGAGAAGGGAAGCGGCGGCTGATGCGCGCCGGCACGATTCCCATTCTTCGCGTGGGAGCGAACCTGCTCGCCACGATCCAGGTGGATCTGCACGACAAGGTGGCGGAGGCCTTCCAGGAGGATCTGCTCCGAGCCCTCGAGAGGCATGGCCCCGGCGGCGTCATCATCGACATCACGGGCCTCACCGTCGTCGATAGCTACGTGGCGCGGGTGCTCGTGGACACGGCGAGGATGGGGCTTCTCATGGGCGCCGAGACGGTGCTCGTCGGTATGCGGCCAGAAGTCGCGGCCACCCTCGTGCGCATGGGCTACCGCATGCAGGGAGTGCGCACGGCGCTCAACGTCGACGAGGGGCTCGCGCTTCTCGCGCCGCCGGGATGACCGAGGTCGGGGGGTGTTGCTGCACGTTCTGAGGCGCGC
The DNA here is from genome assembly GCA_963708955.1 of uncultured delta proteobacterium. GTDB lineage: Bacteria > Desulfobacterota > Binatia > JACPRU01 > JACPRU01 > JACPRU01. The sequence goes on along the minus strand of CAVPWJ010000189.1, from coordinate 2,726 downwards.
CGAGGCGCGAATCGAGAGCGCGGAGGACGTGGTCCTGGCCCGCCGCAAGGCGCGAGAGATTGCCCTCGAGACCGGTTTCGACGCGTTCGCGACCGCCGCGGTCACGACCGCTGCCTCGGAACTGGCGCGCAACGTCTGGGTGCATGCGCGAAAGGGCCATGTCGTGGTCGAGCGCATCGAGCGCGGCGGCAAGTCCGGCGTGCGCATGGAATTCCACGACGAGGGCCCCGGCATCGCCGACCTCGATCGGGCGCTCGCGGGGGGCTACAGCACGGTCAGGTCGCTCGGGCTCGGCCTGTCCGGCGCTCGCCGCCTCGTCGACGAGTTCCACATCGAGTCGTCGCCGGACAAGGGAACGCTCGTGAGGGTCGCCAAGTGGGTTCGCTACTGACCGGTGCATGGCTCGAAGGCCTCGAGGCGATTCCCGTGTGGGACGATGCGTCGGTCTCGCTCGCTCGGACGATCGTCCGCGAGCAGGGCGCGAAGGCCGGACTCGACAAGAGCCGAGTCGAGGCGATCGCTGCCGCCGCAAGCGAGCTCGTGCGCAATCAGCTCTCGCACGCGCGTCGCGGGCAGGTCGCGGTGCACGTCGTCCGACGCAGCGGCACGCCGGCGGTGGAGGTCGTATGCGCAGACGAAGGGGCCGGGATCTCCGATCCCGCCAGAGCGTTTCGCGAGGAGCCGCGCGAGGGCCGCGGGCTTGGCGCGGGGCTGGCCGCGGTTCTACGGCTGGCCGACGAGGTCGACTTCGACGTGCGGCTCGGAGAGGGAACGTGCGTTCGAGCCCGGAAATTCGCCTCGCCGGTGGAACGGCGGGAGACGACCGCTTTCGGCCGGGCGCACGAGCACCAGACGATCAGCGGAGACGACGCCGCGGCCGTCGCGATCGACGATGCGCTGGGCATCGCGATCGCCGACGGGTTGGGGCACGGCGAGGCGGCGCGCGCAGCCTCGCGGCTCGCGATCTCCGTATTCCGGAGATCGGCGGCGCGGCCGCTCGACGAGATCCTTCGCTCCTGCGACGTGGCCCTCGAGGGGACGCGGGGCGCGGCGATGTCCATCTTGCGCATCGAGCGGGGAAGACTCGTCCACGCGGGGATCGGCAACGTCCAGATCCACCTCTACGCCCAGCAGCGAGGCCCGACGGCGCTATTCACCGGATCTCCCGGTGTGCTCGGTAGCCGTCACGCCAAGGCCAAGATCCGCATCGAGGAGACGCCGCTTCCCGAGCGCCATTTGCTGGTCGCGTTCACGGACGGGTTGTCGTCACGGCTCGATGCCACCGAGGAGCCGGAGGCGTTTCTCGCCCCACCTCTGACGGTCGCTCAGCGCCTCCTCGATCGTTTCGGGAAGGCGCATGACGACGCTCTCGTCATCGTCGGGCGGTGACGAAGAAGCGGTCTGTCAGCGGAGAGAAGGGGGGCAGGTTACATTTTTCGGCGGCCAGAACGCGACCCCTTCTTGAAGGGGAAATGTAACCTGAGCTCTTTTCACCCCGCGAACGGCGTCAGATGATCGGCAACCACACGCCGAACGTCACCCCGGAATCCACCTCGCTCTGCACCGTCAACCGCCCGCCGTGGGCGTGGACGATGCGCTCGGCGATGGCGAGGTTGAGGCCGCTCTTTCGCTCTCCAGTGCTGTAGAACATGCCGAATATCTTCGGTTGCTCCTCGGGCGGAATCCCGGGTCCGGTGTCGTGAAACAGGGTCGCGGCCTCCGTTCCCTCCTGGCGGATGCTCACGTGCAGACGGCCGCCATCGGGCATGGCGTCGATTGCGTTGGCGACGAGCGACTGGAACACCCGTGCGATCTGGCTGGGATCGGCGAGCACCGCCGGACGGGTGAGGATCTCGCTCTTCATCTCGACTCGGCGCTCGGCGGCCAGCGGCTTTTGCTCTTCGACCAGACGGCCGACGACCTGGGCGAGATCGACCCGCTCGAGCGCGAGCTGCGGCCCGCGGGAATAGCCCTGGAACTCGCGGACGATCCGGTGAATCCGGCGCAACGAGTTGCTCAAAGCCTCGATCTCCCCGGGGAGGTCCGGCGCGATCGCCGGGTCGAAACGTCTGAAGCGTCTCTTGAGAAGCTCGAGCTGAAGGCTCGCGGCGTTCAGCGGGTTGCCGATCTCGTGGGCGAGGCCGGCCGCCGTGGCCTGGAGCGAGGCCAGGCGCTCGGCCGAAGCCGCCCGGTCACGCTGCCGCCATTTTTCGATCAGGTCTTCCTCGTAAGTGGCAAGCATGATCGCAAGCTCGAGGTCGAGGAGCTTGTTGAGGGCGATGATGGCCGTCACGAGGCCTGCGGGGCGCTCGCGCAGCAGGATCTCGCTGACCACCGTTCGGACGACGCTCATCGCGGTGAACACGTACTTCGCGGGGAGTCCGATCTCGACGTGGCGAACGCCGATTTGGCGGCGCATTTCGTAGTAGCGGTCGTCGAAGGGCCCACGGGCGAGCTCCCCCAGCCAGACGCGCACGGTTTCCTTCAGCCGGCTCACCTGCTCGGTGTCACGCAGCACCGCACGCGTCTCCGGGGTATCGAGGACCTTGAGGTAGAAGCGGCGGACGATCTCCGCGGCGTGCCGATCGATAATCTCGGTCAGGTCGGCGAGCGTACGCGCTTCCGCTGCGGAGAAATCGACGTACGTCTTCAGGCGATCGAATGGATTCACGGCGCGAGCCCCGGTATTGGCGTCCCGAGCGGTTGGCATGGAGCTGAGAGGCGGG
>CAVPWJ010000188.1:0-3420 GCA_963708955.1 uncultured delta proteobacterium | reverse complement strand
AGCGGAGCTCGTACGGCGGCGGCGACTGGCGAAACGACAGAGCGAGGTCGCCCACTGCTCGGAGGCGATTCCATCGCTCGCGAATCCCCATTCGCAGGTTCGCCCAAGTGCGCTCCTCTTTGCGGCCGAGCGGCAGCAGCCAGCGAAGAACGACCAGCGGAAGATGCTGAAGGACCGCTTCGGTGCGCAACGCCGGGTAACCGGGCCCGTACGTGTCGAGCAGCGCGAGCAGCGCCACCCGTTCACCGGCCGCTTCCAGTTGCCTCGCCATTTCGTATGCCACCAGGCCGCCGAAGGACGTTCCGCCGAGACAGTACGGGCCGCGAGGCTGAATCGCTCGAATGTCTTTCAGGAAGCGCCCGGCCATTTGCTCGACGGTCAGGAAGCGGGGCCGGGTTCCGTCGATTCCTGGGTATTGAAGCGCGTGGAACGTCTGCTCCGGACCAAGGCAGCGCGACAGATCGAGGAGCGCAAACGCATCCGAGCCTGCGCCCGGCACGCAGAAAAACGGCAAGCGACTTTCTCCGGCATTCAACAGAATCGCGGAAGAGCGTGCCGCCGGCACATCGTTCTCACGGATTGCGCGAGCCAGCGATTCGATCGTCGGATGGCGGGCGAGCTCCGTGAGCGGCAGATTGACGCGAAGCCAGCGCTCCATCATCGCGAAGATCCGGACCGCGTCGAGCGAATCACCGCCGAGCTCGAAGAAGTCGTCCGTCACGCCGAGATCCTTCACCCCGAGTACTTTTCCCCAGACGTGCGAGAGCTGGCGCTCCAGTGGATCACGTGGCTCGACGCGGGAGCGGCTGTCGCGCGATGGGAGGTCGATCGACGCCAGCGCCCGGCCGTCGACCTTTCCGTTCGGCAGCAGCGGTAACGACGGCACGTGTACGAACCGGGACGGAATCATGAAGTCGGGCAGTTGCCGGCGGAGCTTGCGGTGGATTTCCGGGGTCGAAGGCGACGTGCCGGGCGCGGGGACGATGAAAGACACGAGCTTCGGGCCGCTCGGAAACTCTCGAGCTACGGTCGCGACCTGTGCAACGCCGCCGAGGGCGAGTACCGCCGCATCCACTTCCGCCGTATCGACCTTATGGCCACGAATCTTCCGTGTTCCGTCCTTGCGACCGAGCCCGATCAAGCAACCGTCGCTCGATAACTGACCGAGATCTCCGGTGAGAAACAGCCGCGCGCGGTCACCGCTCGTGGGTTCGATGAACTTGGCCCGGGTCAGCTCCGGCATGCGCCAGTAGCCGAGCGCCAAATGCCGAGCGCGCACGGCGATCTCGCCCGCCCGGCCCGCCGGGACGGGTCGGGCTCGATCGTCGAAGATGATGATCTCCACTCCCTCGACCGGATATCCGAGCGGCAGCGTCGGACCCTCGGGGAAAGCGCCGCCGTTCCACCGGTAGAAGCAGACGTTGCCGGCGGCTTCGGAGATGCCGAGGCCGTTCACGAGCGCGCACCGCCGATGAAACTTGCGGCGGAAGAGATCCGCGTCCGCGCGCAGCACCGGCTCGCCGCCGAGCTTCACGGCCCGCAAATCGGGAACGTTCTCTCCATCGGGCAGTTGCCCGGCGAACTCGCGAAACAGCGTCGTGACGGACGAAAATAGACTGACTCCTTCGCCCTGCATCCATTCCGCGAGCACCCGCAGGCCTTGTCGCTGTACCGAGAAGGGCAGCACGCATGCGCCCGACATCAATCCACCAAAGATCGGCAGCTTCGATGCCCCGAAGCCGAGCGGCGAGAGCCACACGAGGCGATCCGTTGCCGTGATGCCGACCGCCCGCGCGTAGTTGTAAGCCTCGGTGAGCACTGACAGGTGACTCAGCACGATCCCCTTCGGTTTGCCGGTGGAGCCGGAGGAGTAATAGATGCATGCCGGTTGATGGGGTGACGACGCTTCGCTCGCGGAGAATTCAGCGGGGTCGTCGAGCGCCTCGTCGATCGACAGGATCCGTCCCCGCCATGCCGGCAACTGGTGGAGCACGCCTGCTCCCTGTTGATCCGTCAGGACCGTGGTCGCTTGGGCGTCACAAAGCAGCTCGTCGAGGTGGGCCTCCGGCCACGCCACGTCGAGAGGCGCGTAAATTGCTCCGCTCTTCGCAACGCCCAGCAAGCCGACGAGCGCCGTGGCGTCGTGGGGAAGCAAGATTCCGACGGTCGGCTGATCGCCGTCCCAATGGCGTCGCAACGCGGCGGCAATCCGGCCGGACCAGTGATCGAGTTCCGCGTAGGTATGGACGCGTCCGTCATCCCGGATCGCCGGCCGGTCCGGAACCCGGCGCAGGACTTGCCGAAAACGAGAAGCGATCGATTGCTGCGTATCCTCGCGCGAGAAGGCGACGAGCGGTTCAACCATGAGCCTCGTTCGTGCCGCGCCTCGCCTGCGCGCGGTCGAGGAAGCGCAGATCGGCGAACCCCCGCGGGCGCTCGCCGACGTATCCGAGCCTCTGCATGAGCGCGAGGATCGCGTCCATCGCGTCGCGGTTGCGAACGGCATCGACGTCCGGTCGGTTCACCGCGAGCGCTCTGCGAACGGTCTCCGCGTGCACGCCGATGTACGGAGCGGCGATTCTCGCCGCTTCATCGGGTTCGTCGCGCACGAATGTCGTCGCCCGAAGGTATGCGTTGACCACGCGCTGCGCGAGCTCTGGCTCGCTGGCGATGAGCGCGGCGCTCGCCGACAGGGAGCAACCGGGCGCTCCGGGCCAGATGTCTCCCGTGCGGCGCACCACCACGCCGATTCCGAGGCGCTCCATCATCGCCGCGTACGGCTCGACCATCGAAGCGGCGTCGGCACCCTCGCCGATGAAAGCGATGATCGCACCGTCGCCCGAGGGGAAACGGCGGAGCTCGCATCGGTCCCAGCCGAGGCTGTCGATGAGGCCCATGGCGGTCAGATCCTTCATGCCGCCTTCTCGCGGAATGGCGACGGTGCGGACCTCCGAAGGGGCGAGACCCTTGCGGACGACGATGACCGCTTCCTCACAGCCGGATCCGCAAAGCAGCTTGAGCGGTGCTTCCCCTGCTTCCGCGGCGGCCACGCGCGTCCAGGGAATGACCGCGAAGTCGCTTTGCCCGCCGAGCATCTGCTCGGGAACCATCCAGGCCGTCGGCGCGATGCTCAACTGCGCATCCAACCCTTCGTCGGCGAGAAAGCCCTTCTCATAGGCGACGTACGCGGGGGTTTGGCAAACACCGCGCAGCAGCGCGAAGCGCACCTTCTTCATGGCTGGCATATCTCCTCCGTGCGACTGACCTGTTTCGGGGCGTCGCGTTGCTTTCGTCACCGAGGCGGCATCTGCATGGGGGGGGCCGCCTGGCAATGGCGCCTCCCCACCTCGTGCGGTGCGAGGACGCTTTTACCGATCGGGCGAGGGGAGCGCATATCAGGAAACGAGCAATACGTGGTGG
>CAVPWJ010000187.1:0-12706 GCA_963708955.1 uncultured delta proteobacterium | reverse complement strand
CAATCCGATCTCGGCCAGTTCCGCGGCGCGCAGCTCCGCGTCGCCCACGCAGAAGAACTCGTCGAGCTGCGGCGGCTTGACCGCCGTGCCCGCGAGCATCGCGTGCGCCTGGCCGCGATGGTGGATCTGGTGCTCGAACAGGTGCGCGAGCAGCCGCGTGAGATTTTCGTATTGCACGCAGGTTGTGATTGAGCGTGCCCGGCAGCGACGGGAAGAAGCTCGTGCGCGCCGCGCCGAAATCCTCCTGCGACAGGCGCGCGCAGGCGGTGAGCAGCCGGTGGTTCGCCCACGCGTTGTTGCAGGCCATCGTGTAGAAGTGATGCGCGAGAGGGGACATCGCGGAGACCTTTCCGGTGGGAAGGGGAGTCGGGGGAAACGGTGGATGGCGCGCGGCGAGCAGCGCAAGCGGGTTTCGAGACAGAAGTGGAGGTGAAACTGTCAACATTGTCCGGGTTGTGCATTTTTGCGTCAACCAGATAGGCCGTCTAGCAATTCCTATCTTCCTGTCCGGCTCAAGCAGGGGCTGGGGCATGCATGACGAGGCGCGCGAGCCAAGTCTGCAGCAACTTGGCGTGGGCCGGGATGCGAGCGGCGATCTCCTCGGCGAGCGCTTCGTTGTATGTATGTGCGGTGAGATTGCGGTCATCGGCCATCGTGAGCGCCGATCGCGTCTCCGGCTCGTCGAGGAGCTTCGACTGGAGCGACGCGCGTGCCGCGGCCTTGGGCGACCCGACCTCGAGACCCTCGATCTCACGTAGATAGAGCTGGACCGCCTTCCAGACCGCCTCGAAGGTATACTCGAACCGCTGGAGCGTGGCATCGCGCTCGACGACCGACAGCTTTGGCTTTCCTGTGAGCTCCTGAAGGGTCGCCAGCGCGCGATGGGCGAGTGCGATGCGCTGTCTCAGACGCTCCAAGGAATGCCCTCCGCCAGGACTCTTTCCCGAAACGCCGGCTCGACGGTGGAGAGATCGACGACGTCGACCCGATACGGGATCGAACTCTCCTCGATCACCTCGCGGATAAGGCTCAAGGTGCCATCCGGGAGCGGTTCGAGTGGCAAGATCGCGACGTCGATGTCGGAGAGCGGTGTCGCCTGCCCGGTCGCCCGCGATCCGAACAAGAACACCCTGGCGCGCGCTGGTCCGATGCAGCGCAGGACGATGCGCCGCACCTCTTCGAGGTCGTCCTTAGACGACAGCTTGCTCACGCTCACGCGACACCCATTAGTCGCCGCGTTTCGGAACGTCAACGGTGGCGCAGAAGCAGTCCTCGTCGACACCCCCTGCCTGAGGAAGTGGATTGGGCGACGTCTGGCGACGTCTATGAAGTGCGGCACGCGAGCGCCGCACTCCATACCGGCAAATGGCCACGTCCGCTGATTGCCGGTCTGACGCCGGTTACCGTGTTACACATCGACCATGCAACCCGATCCCACCACCTGTTATCGGGCGCTGCGCACCCGCGACCGGCGTTTCGACGGGCGCTTCTTCGTCGGCGTGCGCACCACCGGCGTGTACTGCCAGCCGGTGTGCTCGGCGCGCACGCCGCTGCGCGCCAACATCGACTTCTACGCCTGTGCCGCGGCGGCGGAGGCCGCCGGCTTCCGCCCCTGTAAGCGCTGTCGGCCGGAGACCTCGCCCGGCACGCCAGGGGCGCGCCTCGCGGCCCTGCAGACGCAGCCGCGCGCGGTCGCCGACGGCCGCGTCCAGCTCAACGCGGCGCGCGGCCTCGACGACGCCGTCACACCCGCCTGTGCGCGCTGCCCGGCATCGGCGAGTGGACGGCGCAGTACATCGCCATGCGCGGACTCGGCGAGCCCGACGCCTTCCCGCACGGCGATCTGGTGCTGCGCCAGGCACTCGGCAACGGCACGGGCACCGGCAAGGTCAGCGCCGCCGAGCTGGCGCACGCCGCGGAGGCATGGCGGCCGTGGCGGGCGTACGCGGCGATGCACCTGTGGGCGGGGACGCACCACAGAGAATCCAGCGGATCCAGAGGTCGAACACGTAATGGAGATAGACGCTGGCCAAAAGCGGGCTGATGCTGCCGCCCTGGACCGTGCCGATCTCGGTCTGTGTCCGCCTCCCCTCCTCCAGCACGCCGGCCTTGAGCCATTTCTGGATCAGTCGCACGACGCGCCGGTCCGCGATGCGGTGCTCGAGAAACTTCACCAACCATCCGTGATCGAGAGTGTCGAAGAAGCTACGGATGTCGGCATCGAGCACCCAGTTCACCTTTTTCCGGTGGATTGCGGTGGCCAGGGCATCCAGAGCGTGATGCGGACTTCGCCCCGGTCGGAATCCGTAGGAAAAGCCGACGAAGTCGACCTCATAGAGCGCATTCAAGACCTCGACGACGGCTCGCTGGACGATCTTATCTTCCAGCGTGGGAACGCCGAGCGGCCGCTGCCGCCCGTCCGCCTTCGGGATGAAGCGTCTCAAGACCGGCCTCGCCCGGAACGCCCCTCGTGCCAGCCGTTCGCGGAGGTCGTGGAAATTCTCTTCCAGTCTCTCCCCGTAGTGCTGCCAGGTCTCGCCGTCGACTCCTGCCGCCGCGTCCCGCTTCAGGGCGAAGTACGCGCGCCGCAATCGTTCCAGGTCGTAGACATGGTGAAAGAGCGCCGTGAACCGCTGCTGCCTGTCCTTTCGGGCAGCCTGTCGTATCCGCTCGATCGCACTTGGCGCGCCGACCCGACCCTGTGTCCGGGGCGCGTTTTGCTCAAGCAGATTCCCCTTGGCCAGCCCCCTTCCCTCCACCACCTCCGCGGCCGGTTCCTCGGCTCTGTTCGGTGGCTTCCCAGGTACTACGGAGCTGTCCGACTTCCCGCGCCCGTTCATCATCGGCGTGACCCCTTGGGGTTCCCGATGCGTTCTGCGGCCCCTATGACCGCAGACAAACGCGGGATCTCCCGGCTCCCGTGCGAGGTGCTTCCGTGCATGCGTGGGGTCTGTGACCGCGCGGGGTCCCGGCGTGCCTTGCGATGTCGGCGCGCCCGGTTTTGCCTTCCGCCTTCCTCCACGGCGTCGGCACCCCGGAGTACCCACTGCTCTCGCAGCGGGGCATTGATTTCGCGGCTCGATACCCAGCCTGCACCTTCCCCTGTCAACGCTTCGCCTGCGCAGTCACCTGCGCCTACGCATGACTCGGGGTCGGTGTGGGTCGCTAGCCCTTCACCGTATGACTCTTTCATTCACTACACCTCGCCGGTTTGACCGGCGCACGGAGGACCGAATGATCACCATCGATATCTGCGAGTACGCGACGGCGTTGGGCGCGATGACGGGCGCCATGCACGACGGGAAGCTGGTCGGGTTGGCGTTCAGCGATCGCTGGCCGGAGATCGAGGCGCGGCTGCGGCGGCGATTCGGGGCGTTCGAGCGGCGCACGGGCGACGCAGCGCTGCTCCAGGCGCGCCTGGACGCCTACTTCGCCGGCGACCTCGCAGCGCTCGACGACATCGTGGTGGATCCCGGCGGCACCGAGTTCCAGCGCGCGGTGTGGACGTCGCTGCACCGCGTCCGCTCGGGCCGCACGACGACCCACGGCGCACTGGCGCGCGAGATCGGCTCGCCGAGCGCGGTGCGCGCGGTTGGCGCCGCCAACGGCGCCAACCCGATCTGGTTGGTCATCCCCTGCCATCGCGCCAACGGCGCCAACGGCGACCTCACCGGCTACGCCGGTGGCCTCGACCGCAAGCGCTGGCTGCTGCGCCACGAGGAGGGCGCAGCGGTTGAGGTGTTGGCGGTCGACGGTCTGCGGCTCGTCGTCGTACACACGAACGCGCCAGCGATCGTCGCGAGTCACAGCGCTCGCTGGCCACCAAAAGAATACCATTCAGCGCCGCGTTGCCCTCCTGCGCACTCAAGTTGCGCGCAATGCTCTCGTTCGTGATCCACTTCAAGACTGCACCGCTGAAAATGCGCGAGAACGCCTGCGCCTACCCGGCCTGGTGCGGAGGCGGCGGGCGGGCTGGTGGACTACGCCGGGTTGCGGTGCGGATGGGCTAGCGTCGGGTTCGAACCCGGGAACCACGTCACGACGCAGGGTGGTTCCCAGAACCTGCTCGATCTCGCCAAGACCGTCTTCCTCGTCGGGAGAGACGAAGGTGATCACTTCGCCGACCGCGCCGGCTCGCGCAGTTCGTCCCGCCCGGTGAATGTAGTCTTCCGCCGACCGGGGGACATCGAAGTTGATCACGTGGGAGATCCCGCTGACGTCGAGGCCACGAGCCGCGACGTCGGTGGCGATGAGCACGGGGAACTGACCGCTACGGAAAGCCTCGAGTGCGGCGAGCCGTTCCTCCTGAGTACGGTCGGCATGGATGCTCGTCGCGGCGACACCGCCGCGTGTCACTGAACGCGCCAGGCGGTCCGCGTCGGCCTTACGCCGTACGAACACGAGCACCGAGTCCATGCCCTCCCAGCGCAGCAACGTGGAGAGCAGCGCCGCTTTGCGCTCCTGTGCGATCGCGCAGGCGCTTTGTGAAATCCCGCGCGCCGGCGCCTGGCGATCCACGGTCACCGTCACGGGATCGCGCAGGATCTCGCCGGCGAGCTGAGCGATCTTCGCCGGCATAGTGGCCGAGAACAGCAGCGTCTGGCGTCCGTCCGGAAGCGCCGCCAGGATGCGCCGGATGTCGGGCAGAAAGCCCATGTCGAGCATGCGGTCGGCCTCGTCCAGGACGAGCATCTCGACACCGCTTAGGTCGACGTACTCGAAGCGCATGTGGTCGAGCAGACGTCCCGGCGTGGCGACCATCAGGACGCTGCCCTCGCGCAGCGCGCGCTCCTGTGGGCCCATCTCCATGCCGCCCACGATGGCGGCCGCGCTGAGACCGAGATGGTAACCGAGCCCAAGCGCCTGCTCGTCGATCTGAAGCGCCAGCTCGCGAGTCGGAGAAAGGATCAGAGCCCGACAGCCGTTGCCTGGCCGTTCCAGTAGGCGCTGGAAGATCGGCAGGAGAAAGGCCGCGGTCTTGCCGGTGCCAGTCGAAGCGCATGCGATCAGGTCGCGACCGGCGAGAGCAACCGGTATCGCCTTCGCCTGAATGGGCGTGGGCTGGGTGTAACCCATGTCCGCGATTGCCTCGAGCAGTTCGGGGATGAGATTGAGATCGTGCATCGAGATTGTCACTGTTCTCCTGAAGAGTCGGGATGAGGTTGCGACCGCTCGGTACTTTCATACCCCGCGTGCGGCCCCGGAGCGCTCGCTGCTTGCGCGCGGCCGGTCCGATTCCCGGCCCTGGCTCGCACCGGCTGAAGAGCCGAAGCGAGCTCCAGATCGGGGCAGCGCTCGGAAACCCGCCGGAGACCGAAGTCGTCCTGGAAGAGAAGTAACGGTCTGCCCTCGAGATCGATCAGCACGGCTGCACCCGTGCGCCGCTCGATCGCGTCGAGGTCTGTCGCCCCCCGGATCACCCATCGAGCGTGACGAAAGGGAAGAGGCTCCAGAGTCGCGTCGACGTCGTACTCGGCCTTCAGGCGATGGCGCACGACATCGAACTGGAGGGGGCCGACCGCACCGAGCACGGGATCGCGCTCGAGCCGGTTCCGGTCGAAGAAGAGCTGGACGGCCCCTTCTTCGGAAAGCTCCTCGAGACCCTTCTTCAACTGCTTTCGCCGGAACGGGTCGAGCAGCCGGACGCGCGCGAAACGCTCGGGCGAGAAGCGCGGAATCCCGAGATACCGCAACGGCTCACCTTCGAAGAGTGTGTCGCCGATCCGGAGCAGGCCGGGGTCCCAGATGCCGATGATGTCACCCGGATAAGCCTCTTCCAGAGCCGAGCGCTCCCGCGAGCGCAGATGCATCGCCCGGTTGACGAGGATGGATCGACCCGTCCGCGAATGGCGGACCTCCATGCCCAGAACGAAGCGCCCGGAGCACACCCGAACGAAGGCGATACGATCGCGATGGAAGGGATCCATGTTCGCCTGAATCTTGAAGACGAATCCGGAGAACGACGGATGATCCACCGGGATCTCGCCACCTTCGCTCTCACGCGGTCGCGGCGAAGGACACAGATCCACAAACCGTTCCAAAAAACGCTCGACGCCGAAGTTGGTCAGAGCGCTTCCGAAGAAGACCGGGGTTAGCTCGCCGGCGAGAAAGCTCTTCTCGTCGAAAGGAGTGCCCGCCACCTCGAGGAGTTCGAGATCGTGCCGGAGCCGGTCTGCCGCAGAGCCGCTCAATGCGACTCGGATCGTGGCGTCGTCCAGCTTCGCAGCGGCCACCGGAAGTTGCCGCGAACGGCTGTCGGTTCGCTCGAACAGCAACAGCTCCTTCGCCCACCGGTCGTACACGCCGCGGAACGTGTCGCCCGATCCAATGGGCCAACTCGCCGGGCTTGTCGGGATCCCGAGAACGCGCTCCACGTCGTCGAGCAGCGCGAGTGGGTCGCGGCCATGCCGGTCCATCTTGTTGATGAAGGTAACGATCGGCAGGCCACGCATCCGGCACACCTGAAAGAGCTTGATCGTTTGCGGTTCGACACCCTTGGCGGCGTCGATCAGCATCACGGCGCAGTCGGCCGCGGCGAGCGTGCGATACGTATCTTCGCTGAAATCCTCGTGGCCCGGCGTATCCAGGAGATTCAGAAACAGCCCGCGAAAGGGAAACTGGAGAACGCTCGTCGAGACAGAAATGCCCCGCTCCTGCTCGATCTGCATCCAGTCGCTCGTAGCGTGGCGCTCTCCGCGTCGCCGCCGCACCGAGCCGGCGAGCCGGATCGCTCCCCCGTAGAGAAGCATCTTCTCCGTCAGTGTGGTCTTGCCTGCGTCCGGATGCGAGATGATCGCAAAGGTGCGTCGACGCGCGGCCTCGCTCGCGATGTCGCGCGTCAACGCACCCAAGAGCTGATCTCCACCACGCCCGGCTGTCCGCTGCCGAGCCCCACGAGCAGCACCTCGGCAGGACGAGCTCCGTCATTTCGCCACAGCATCGGCTGCGCGGCATCGTAGAAGATGCTGTCCCCGGGACCCAGCTCGTGGCGCTGATCGTTGATCAGCAGTGCAGGGCGCCCACGAATGCAAACGGCCAACTCTTTTCCACCGTGAGGCTCGGGAGTTTTCCCGGTTCGTCCCTTGGGCTCGAGCGCCACCAACACCACTCCAACCCGGTCGTCTGAGCCTTCCGGCAGGAGCGAGTGCGCGGTCGCGCGTGACCACTCGCTGCGGAGTTCACGCGCGCCGCGGCGCTGCAGAATCGGTCCGGAAACCGTGCGCGGGGGACTCAGAAGGCTCGCGAACGTCACGCCCAACGCGCCGGCGATCTGGTCGAGAGACGCAATCGATGGAGACACCTGGCCGAGCTCGACCTGCGACAGAAAACTCGCGGAAAAACCCGTCTTGGCCGCGAGTGCGCGAAGCGAGAGCTGTTGCGACCGACGGAGTGTCCGGAGCTTCGGGCCGATCTCGAGCGTGTCTTTGTGGCCGTTGGGCATCGTACAGTATTACTGGACATCTGTACGCCGTCGCCGTAGGAAACTCAAGGGACCTCCTGCCTTGGCGCACTATGGGGACGCTCCTACCTTATCAACCTTGCTTGGCGCGTCGCTCCCACATTGCCGACCCGTTCGCGCGTCGCTTGATTTTTGCTTCCGCTCCTTTGCGCTGAGCTGAAGGTAGGAACGTCCCCGTCAGCAGCCCCAAAGCGCCCATTCTCTTCCCCTCGCCTCTGCGCTTTGCTACGGTCTGTGCGTGCAACGCCGCGCAGGGCGGGCCTTGAGGTGGCTTCTATCTCCACGGAGGCCGTTCGCGCAGATGGATGGCCCCCCGCTGGCCCCGAGCCGCGTGATCGGGCTCGCGCAGTCGTTGTTCGACGAGCTGTTCGATGGTCCGTACGAGGGAGAGGTGTGCCTTTGCGGGGGCGCCTTCAAGTTCTTGATGCGACCCGGCGTCGAGATCCACGACCTCGATCTCTGGGTACGGGACGACAGCGAGCGGGAGAAGCTCCGCCGGACGCTGTCGTCGCGGGGGGCGATTCTCGTTCGAGATTACGTTCCACACTGCGTGCTCATGAAATGCGGCCACCGCTTCGTCGAGATCATCTATGGGAACATCGGAGACCGCCCGATCTCTGAGGTCGTTCTGGAGTTCGATCTGGCCCTCTGCTCCATCGCCACCATCTATCGGCGCGGCCGGGTCGAGGACTGCTACGTTGGCGCACAGGCCGAGCGGTCGGTCAGAGAGGCAAAGGTCTGGTTGAACGACGGATTCGTCTCCGAATTGAGAGTCTCGCACGCCCCGAAAATCCTCGCGACGCTCGATCGCGTCGAGAAGGGAGCACGCGAGCTCGCCTACGAGGCACCAACGGACGTGACGGCGACACTCTGGAGCCTGTATCGGGAGTACTCTCCCGAGGAGCGGAAGCGGTGTGTCGAGCGATACCTGGAGAACGTCGTCGACTACAAGGGGCGCTGCAACGTCCCTCTACTCAAGCAGGCGATCGCACTGATCTGAGTTGCCATGCCGTGCGCGCACCGTGATCCTCGGGCCACTCGTCGTCGAGCTTGCGCAGCCGCGACGACGCCGCGACAAATCTCCGAGAAGAGTGTCGCCAGAGGATAGATTCTCTATCCGGATCTTCTTTGCGTTTTGCAAAGAACGCCGCATTTTGTGCGGCGCGAGCCCTCGCATGGCAATCTCGAATCCCAAGAAAGAAGGTCAGAGTCCCGCCCGCTGGTCGGCCCGCCTCCGACTCCCGCAGCGATGTCGGGAGCGGCTCCGGCAACGCGATCCCTATCGCCCCTTCAATTTGTCGCTTCGGCCCAAGCCGATCGATACCACGAAGACGTCTCTCGAGCAGTACGACGTGAGCGCGTTGAAGCTCGTGGCGGTGATCTACGACTCGCAGAATCCCAAGGCGATGATCGAGGACGACACGGGACTCAGGTTCACGATCGGGATCGGCACGAAGATTGGCAACCAGGGCGGCGTGGTCAAAGCCATCGATCCTGATCGGGTGGTTGTTGAAGAAGAGTTCGTCGATTTCTACGGCGAGAAGAAGAAGACCGAGATCATACTCAGACTCAAGGCGGAAGGGGAGAAGAGACCGCAGACCTCTTTCAAAACCGCTTCAAGTCGATGCTCTGCGAAGAGGCAGAATACTTCCGCGAGCTCGTCCGCTACATCCACTTGAACCCCAGTCGAGCGGGCATCGTGACGAGTGTCGACGAGCTCGACCACGATCCAACCACCGGCCACGCGGCGATCGTTGGCAACCAGCCGTGCGCTTTCTGGATGTCGCTCCCCGAGGCCTTTCGCCTCACGCTCCCCGCGCGCAGCTTGCCCGCCTGTAGGCGCTAGGCTGCTAGAAAGCGGTGTGCGGCCTGGCAACGACCCCTTGACACACTTCCTTCTGGCGCTCGTCGTCGTCATCGCGATCGCCAGAGTCTTCGGCGCCGCGTTTCGGAGGATGGGCCAGCCCCCCGTGATGGGGGAGATCGTGGCTGGCATCGCCCTCGGTCCATCGCTCCTCTGGCGCCTCGCGCCCGACGCGTCGGCCTTTCTCTTCCCTGCGACGGTGATTCCGCCCCTCGCAGAGTTCGCGCAGATCGGCGTGATCCTCTACATGTTCCTGATCGGGCTGCGGCTCGAAGGACGAGTGCTGCGGGACGGGCACCGGCCTTCGCCGGGATCGCGCTCGCGAGCATCCTCGCCCCGTTCGCGCTCGGAGCGGCTCTTTCCCTGCCGCTCCATCCGCATCTGTCGCCTCCAGGCGTGCCGAAGACCGTCTTCGCGTTGTTCCTGGGCGTGTCGATGTCCGTGACGGCCTTTCCCGTCCTCGCACGCATCCTCGCGGACTTCAGGTTGCAGGAGACGAAGATCGGCGTCCTGGCGCTCTCGTGCGCCGCGGCCGGGGACATGGTCGCGTGGTGCCTGCTCGCGGTGGTCGTCGGCGTGGCCCGATCCGAGTCGGGCGGAGTCTTCCAGACTCTGGGCCTGGCGGCCCTTTTCACCACCTTCATGCTGGCGATCGTGCGCCGCGCCGCCGGCCGACTCGCCACGCACCACGCGGCGCACCGGGATCGGTCTCGGGAGACGCTCGCGATCGCGGGCGTCGCCATCCTGCTTCCCGCGCTGGCGACGCATGCCATCGGCATCCACGCCCTGTTCGGAGCCTTCCTCCTCGGCGCGGTCGTGCCCCGCGACTCGGTGCTCGCGCGCGATCTGCTCGACCGACTGGAGGACCTCGTGGTCCTGTGCCTCTTGCCCCTCTTCTTCGCGAGCGCGGGGCTGCACACGGAGATCGGTCTGGTCTGCGGGCTCGAAGGATGGCTGGTCGTCCTGCTGATCGTGTTCGTCGCGTCCGTGGGGAAGATCGGCGGTGCCCTGGTTGGGGCGCGCGCCGCGGGCTTCGATTGGCGGGAAGCGTTCGGGCTCGGGATCTTGATGAACTCGCGCGGGCTCATGGAGCTCATCGTCCTGAAGGTGGGCCTCGACCTCGGGATTCTCACTCCGACCCTGTTCGCGATGCTCGTCCTCATGGCGATCGCTACGACCCTGGGCACGGCGCCGCTCCTGAAGGCCCTGGGGTGGCATCGCCGCCCACCCGGATTCCCCCGGACGTGGTCAGGAGTCGCAGAACAGGGGTGAGACGGGGACGTTCATTACCTTTACGACCTTCTGAAACCACAGATTAGTTTCGTGCGAGGCGACAGCTCGACCTCCGGGCTTCGGGCCACCTTGACAGCGTCCCGAGGTCAAACCCATACTCTTACCAGTAAGACTAGAGGACGCCATGGGATCTCTCGCCACCACCAAGCTCTCGTCGAAGGGTCAGATCGTCATCCCTGAGGAGATCCGCGTTCGCCTTGGGCTCAAGGTAGGCACGCAGTTCGTCGTCGTCGGCGAGCGCGATGTCGTCATCCTCAAGTCCATCGCCCCGCCCGCCATGGAGGAGTTCGACGGGCTCGTGCGCCGCGCCCGCGGCGCCGCGCGCAAGGCGGGCATGAAGCCGGCTGACGTGCGGCAAGCCATCGCGAAGGTTCACGCCTCTCGGTGAGGATCGTCCTCGACACGAACGTCTTCGTCTCGGGGGTCTTCTTCGGCGGTGTGCCGGGACGAATTCTCGAGGCGTGGCGGGACGCCCGCGTCCAACTGGTCCTCTCCGCCGGATCGAAATGGCGGATCGAAATGGGGTCAGACAACCTTTGGTCCGACGGAAGCCGTTTTGGATCGTCGGCACATCAGGAAAGTTGTCTGACCCTATTTCGATCCATCGTCTCGGGAGACAAGGACATGCTCGACCTCTCAGGGTGGAGGAACGTCCGAGCGCTTCGGCCACGCCAGTTCACTAACGAGTTCCTTTCGGAGAAGTAGGACTCCGGTCGCTCCGGCCGCGTATGGCTTTCCGGGCTGGCGCCGCGCTCAGCCGCGCACCGTGCCGAGGACCGCGGGGCAGATGGCCTCGAAGTCGCCGCTCGTGAAGTCGAATTCGATCTGGCCGCTGTTGAGGTTGAAGTTCAGGGATGCCGCGACGCGAAAGACCACGACTCCGCCCGGTGGAACGATCATCGACCTGTATTGTGGAGGGAGATAGCGCAGGAGAGGATTCTCGGAAGCAACGCGTTTCTCGACAGGATCCGCGGAGAGATGCCGGAAGCTCCAACGCCTCCACGGGCGCCCAGGGAGCAGCCGCCGCTCGAGTCGCTGATCGGCGCGGTCGCCGCCGCAACCGGCGCTTCAAGAGCGGCTCTTGCCGCTGCCAGGAAGCTCAAGGCGTGCTGCGTGGCTCGCCAAGGGGCTGGCTTACCTCTGGATCGACTGTTCGCCGGGCGAGCCGACGAGCTGGCGGCCGCGCTGTCGATCTCCGAGGTTTCGGCCTACCGCGCCGTCGCCCGCGGCCGCCACGAGGCCCAGCGTTGGATGGTGGTCATGGATTCAGAATGACGCATGCTGCTGCGTGAGTTGAGTTGCGACTCCCGCATGCGGACAAGGTTGGAAAGGTAGGAACGTCCTCATCAGCAGCCTCGGATTGACCCATACACATCTCGAGGATAGCGTGTACACATGACGAAGAAGCGCAAGCACCGCGGTGTGCGGACGAACATTGTCCTGGACCCGAGGCTTCTCCGCCGGGCGATGCGACTCACGGGGGTCGATACCAAGAAGGGGGTGGTCGAGGAGGCCCTCCGCGTCCTAGTCGGCCTCAGTGATCAGGCGGGCATCCGCGCCCTGCGGGGGAAGCTCACGTGGGAGGGAGATCTCGGCCGCCTGCGCGAGGGTCGCTTCGTCGATGGTGCTCGTTGATTCCTCGGTCTGGATCGACCATTTCGCCGGGCGAGAGACTCCAGAGACCGATTGGCTCGATCGAGCCGCGGGCCGGCGAGCGCTCGTGATCGGTGACGTGATCCTCGCCGAGGTGTTGCAGGGATTCCGAGCCGACGCAGATTTTCAAAAGGCCCGCCGAGCGCTCAGCAAGTTTCCGGTTCTCTTCATGGTGGGCGAGGCTGTCGCTCTGAGGAGCGCACGGAACTACCGTGCGCTCCGGGTGCGGGGTATCACGGTTCGAAAGACGATCGATTGTCTGATCGCCACATGCTGCATTCTGCGCAACGTGGAACTCCTCCACAGCGACCGTGACTTCGACCCGTTCGAGCAGCACCTGGGTCTGAGGGTCGTCCATTCCTGACAGCGGTCAGGCGTCGAGGTGGGATCGAAATGGGGTCAGACAACCTTCGAGCCAACTGAAGCCGTTTTAGGGT
>CAVPWJ010000186.1:0-12904 GCA_963708955.1 uncultured delta proteobacterium | reverse complement strand
GCCAATCGCTGTCCCAGCCACCCTTCCAACCCGCGTACTCGACGCGCCCCGAAGCAATGGCCCGCACCGGCGTGCCCATCGGCGCGGCGAAATCCACGCCGAGATGCGGCCGGCTGATGCCGAGCAGCGGATGGAAGCGGGACGACGTGAACTGAGAGGTGATGCGCGTGAACTCCACCGGGTAGCGCAGGAACGAACGGCCGAACGAGCGGCCGTCCGGCGTGTAGTAGTTGCCGCCGTCCTCTTCGGCTTCGAAGTAGATCGCGCCCAAACGCTGGCCGCCGATCACCAGCTCGGCGGCCAGCACCCGACCGCCGCTGGTGCCGCCGCTCACGCCTCGGGTCTCCTCGTAGGAGACGCGGAAGGTGTCGCCGGCCTGCAAGTCGGAGGAGAAGTCGATCTCCCAACCGAAGATATCGACGAGGCTCGAGATCACCGCGTCGGGCACGCCGCGCCGCGAAGCCGCGGCGTAGAGGCTCGACTCGATCACCCCGCTCACCGTGCGCGTCTCGGTGAAGCGCGGCAGCCGCTCGACCTGCGCGGTAATGCCGTCGACGTTCTCGCGCATCACCAGCGTCGATTCGGGCGACACCTCGTACTGCAGAGCGGCGAGCCGATCCGTGCCGCTCGGCAGCAGGAACGTGAATCGCTGCCCAGGCTGCAGCCGCCCGAGGCTCGCGTGGCGATGGGCGGTCTCGGACCAGCGCGTCACCTCGCTCGAGTTGAGCCCCAAGCGCCGCAGAATGCCGCCCAGGGTATCGCCGCTCCGCACCACCTCACGCACCTCGCGAAGCTCGGGCGCCGCCGCCAGCGCGCCAACTTCGGGATCCTCGGCGATGACGGGCGGGGCGACCTCAGGCTCGACGAGCGTCTGAGCCCGAGCGTCGATGGTCTCGACGGGAGCGGTCGCTTGCGCGATCTGCCGCTTGAGATTCTCGAGCACCAAGCGGTTGTCGATCTGGAAGCTTGCCGAGGAGTCGGCGGTCTTGACGGCGAGCAGAACGATGAAGAGCAAGACGAACGGCGCGGAGAGGAGAGCAACCCCCAGATCAGGCCCTGGTGCTCGCTCTCGGCGAGCGTTTTCCCGCGTCCTCCGCATGACCGACCCACGTTTGGCTGCAAGGGCCCGCAACCAGTGCCACACCAACAAATTTTGTCAAGGAAAAATCCCAAATAATTCCTGATCTTTTGGTCAATCCGTCACTCTGTCCGACGGATTGCGGGGCTCCGGGGCCGGTGTTAGTTGTCGTGCGCCGAATGAAGCGCGCGCTCCTTCTGCTCCTCCTCATCGCCGTCGCGGGGGGCGTCGCTGCCCGGTACGCGTTCGACGTCTTGCTCGAGCGGCCCGCGCCCACGCCGCCCACCCCGATCCGCGTCGATGTGGAGCCCGGAGAGTCGTTCCGCTCGACGGCGAAGAAGCTCGAGGCGGCCGGGCTGGTATCCAGCGCGCTCGCGCTCACGCTGTGGGCGCGCTGGACGCACGCCGACCGCCAGGTCCGGCACGGCGCGTATCGGTTCGCCGAGCCGCTCTCGCCGATCGGGTTGGTGGAGAAGATGCGCAGCGGCGAGGCGATGATCGTCCGCGTCACGCTCCCCGAGGGCGCCACCGCGCGCGATCTCGCTCTCGCGCTGGAGCATGCGGGGCTCGGAGCCGCGCCGCGCTTCCTCGCGCTCATGCACGACTCGGCGTTCGCCAACTCACTCGGCGTGTCCGCGGACTGCCTCGAGGGCTACCTCTTTCCCGACACGTACTTCTTCTCGCCGCTCGACACGCCCGAAAAGATCCTCGCGACGTTCGTCGCCCGCTTTCACCAGGCCTTCACGCCGGAGATGACCGAGGAGGCGCAGCGCGGCGGCTTCACGCTGCATCAGATCGTCACGCTGGCCTCGGTGGTGGAGAAGGAGACCGGGCGCGCCGAGGAGCGGCCGCTGGTGGCGTCCGTGTTCCGCAACCGCCTGCGCCTCGGCATGCCGCTGCAGGCTGACCCGACGGTCATCTACGGCATCGCCGACTTCGACGGCAACCTGACGCGCAGGGACCTGGAGACCCCGACCCCGTACAACACCTACACCACCGCGGGCCTTCCGCCCGGACCGATCGCCAATCCCGGCGACGCGTCGCTGCTCGCGGCGCTTCGTCCCGCGGACGCTCGCTACCTCTACTTCGTGGCGCGCGACGACGGCTCTCACGAGTTCAACGCGAGACTCGCCGACCACAACCGCGCGGTGAACCGCTACCAGAGATCGCGCCGAGCGAAGGCCGAGAGGGGTTGAAGGGACCATGGAACCTTGCGACCCGTATCGGCTGATCGCCGACACGGCGCGGCGGGCGCGGCGTCGCCAGCGCCTCGAGGTCGTGCTGCTCGCGCTGCCGCCGGCGGCAACGGCCATCGCGGCGCTCGCTCTCGGAAGTCTGCCGCTCGAGCTCGGCGCCGCCGGGGCGATCGCGCTCGGCATCGTGCTGCTGCACGTCGCCTCGCTCGACGTGCCGAGCGCTCGCGCCGCATCGTTCCTCGACCGCTCCTTCGGCGCCAAGGAGCACTTCCTGACGCTGGCGACGGTCGAGCGCCCGAGCGCTCTACGCGCCAGCGTCGAGGCGGGCGCCGCCGCCATCGCTCGCGCGGCGCAGGTACCGAGTTTTCCTCCCCGGCGAAGACGGCCGCTCGTCGCGAGCATCGCGTTGTCGCTCGCGGGGTTCGCGCTGCTGTGGATGATCCCCGAGCTCGCCTCGATCGCTTGGACCGGCGGCGGCCTCGATCGCCTAACCGCCGAGCTCGCTGCCTCGCCCGATGCGGCCGATCGCGAGATCGCGCACGCGCTCCGCGAGGTGGCGCGCGCGCTCGACGACCCGCGCCTGTCCGCCGAGGAGAAGCAGGCGAAGATCGAGCAGGCGATCGCCGAGATCGACGCGGCCGAGCGCCGGCAGCAGCAGGCCGGGGGCGGCGGGTCGTCCGCCGGCGAGGGAGGAAAGGGAAAGCAGGAGCAGCAGAAGTCGAGCGGCGAGAGCCAAGGCAAGGAACCCGGGCAGTCGTCCAGCGCGCAGCAGAAAGGTCCATCGGGTGAAGGCGCCGGCAGCTCGGGCGCCCGCGGGCAAGCCCGCCAGGAGCTCTCCAAGCTCGCCGGCGAGATCTCGGGCGAGGCCGCGTCGCAAGCCAAGTCCCAGCCGAAAGAAGGCAAGAAGCCAGAGCCTGCCGGCGGCGGCATCCAGGGCCCGGAGAGCGGCGCGAAAGAGCGCAAGCCCTCCGAGCAGGACGCGAGCGGCAACCAGTCCGGCCAGAGCCCGGATCAATCCGGCGGCAACCAGCAGCCTGGGAAAAATGCAGGCGAGGCGAAGCCGCCGCAGGGAAGCGAGCCGCAGCCCAACCCCGCGGGCGCGGGCAAGGGATTGGGCTCTGGCGAAGGAGGCCCCGGCCAGCGCTCGGCGCAGGGACCGGACCAGCCGGCCGAGCGCTACTACAAGCCGGGAGAGGGGCCCGGCGGACGGATCGTCGACGGCCGCTACGTGCGGATCCGCGTTCCCGAAGACCGCCATCCGCTCGACGGCAGCGAGCCCGTGGCCAAGCCCGGCGAGGTCGCTCCAGAGGTCGGCTACGGCAACGCGCCGCCGCCGTCGGTAGGCTCGCCCGGCGAGGTCTCCGCCGATCAGCCGGTGCCGCTCGAGTACCGCGCGGCGCTCGGCGCCACGCAACGATGAGGAAGGAGAGAGTAGCCGAATGAGCGCCTCACCTGCTCCCAGCGGATCGGCCGATCCGCGCATCGAGCACTTCCGCGAGCGCTTCCTGGCCATCGAGGCGGAGGTGGGCAAGGTCATCGTCGGCCACCAGGCCGTGGTGCGCAAAGTGCTCGTGGCGTTCTTCGCGGGCGGCCACGCGCTGCTCGAAGGCGTGCCCGGCCTCGGTAAGACGCTGATCGTCAGATCGGTCAGCCGCGCGCTCGGCCTATCGTTCAAGCGCATCCAGTTCACGCCCGACCTCATGCCCTCGGACATCGTTGGCGCGCAGATCCTCACCGAAGGCCAGGCTGGCCGGGAGTTCCGCTTCCGTCCGGGACCGATCTTCGCGCATATCGTGCTTGCCGACGAAATCAACCGCGCCTCGCCGAAGACGCAGTCGGCGGTGCTCGAGGCGATGGAGGAGCGCCAGGTGACCTCGTTCGGCGAGACACACCCGCTGTTCGACCCCTTCTTCGTGCTCGCCACCCAGAACCCGATCGAGCTCGAGGGCACCTATCCATTGCCGGAGGCTCAGCTCGATCGCTTCTTTTTCAAGCTGCTGGTCGGACCGCCGAGCCCGGCCGAGCTGAAGGAGATCCTCGACCGCACCACGACCGAGCAGCGCCCCGAGGCGGGCGTGGTGTTCGCCGGCGACGCCGGCAACGCGTCGATCGCCGACATGCGGCGGCTCGTCCGCCAGGTGCTGATCGCTCCGCCGCTCGAGAGCTACGTCGTGTCGCTGATCACCGCCGCCACGCCGAGCGCCAACGGACCGATTCCCGCCATCAAGAACTACGTGCGGTTCGGCCCAGGGCCGCGCGCGGCGCAGGCCATGGTGCTCGGCGCCAAGGTGAACGCGCTGCTCGACGGCCGGGCGCACGCGAGCGTCGAGGACGTCCTCGACGTCGCGCCGCCGGCGCTGCGCCACCGCCTGATCCTCAACTTTCAGGCCGAGGCCGAGAACGTCGACGCCGACAGTCTGATCTCGGAAGTTCTGCGCAGATCGAAGCGCCCGTGACCGCGACGCGCACGCCGTTCTCGCAAGACTTCTTGAACAAGCTGGAGACGCTCCGGCTGCAGGCTCGCCGGCGCTTCCTCGGCAGGCGCAAGGGCACGCACCTCTCGCCCCGGCGCGGAACCGGCCTCGAGTTCGCCGACTACCGGAGCTACGCCACCGGCGACGACCCGCGCACCGTCGATTGGGGCCTCTACGCCCGCACCGACCGACTGTACGTGAAGGTGTTCCAGGAAGAAGAGGACCTGTTCGGCTACCTGTTCGTCGACGCCAGCGCGTCGATGGCCGAGCCGCCGGAAGACCGCAAGGCCGACTCGGCGAACGCGCTGGCGCTGGCGCTCTGCTACGTCATCCTCTCCGCCGACGATTCGGTTCGCCTCCACCGGCTGCAGACGGGCGGCGGCGCGACGACTCCGTTCTACTACGGCCGGCGCCGCTTGCTCGACGCGCAGGAATTCCTCGAGCGCGGGCCGCCGGCCGGCCGGCTCGATCTGCGCGCCTCCTTGGCCCACCACCTCGGCGGGCTTCGCCGTCCCGGCAAGGCGATTCTCATCTCCGACCTGCTGTTTCCGCTCGCCGAGTTCCAGGCCGGCTTGAACGTGCTGCGCGCGGCGAAGCTCGACATGCTGGTCATCCACACGCTCGGGCGCACGGAGCTGTCGCCGCGGGCCGCGGGAGTCGATCGCGTGGTCGACGCCGAGAGCGGAGTGGAGCGCGATCTGCGCCTCGACGACCGCGGCCTCGCGGTCTATCTCGAGAACTTGCGGCGGCACCGCCGCGAGCTCCGTAGCCTCTGCCACCGCGCCGGCGTGCAATACGCCTTCTACGACACCTCGACCGACCTCGAAGACTTCGTGCTGACCGAGCTGCCGGCACTGGGGCTGCTCCGGGAGTGAGGTCGTGCCCGAGCTGCTGAACCCGGCGGGCCTCGCCTGGCTCGCGCTGCTGCCGCTGCTGCTCGTGCCCTACCTGCTGCGACAGCGGCCGCGCCGTCGCCTCGTTCCCGCGCTCTTCCTCTACGACGGCGTCGAGCCAGCGCAACGGGTGCGGCTCGGCGGGCGACTGCGCCTGCGGCCGCTGTTTTTCCTTCAGCTTCTGCTCTTGCTGCTGGCGATCGCCGCGCTCTGCCGCCCCGCGTGGCGCTCGCCGGAGGTGCGAGCGGCGCTCGTCCTCGACGACTCGGCGAGCCTGCAGGCGACCGAAGCATCCGGCGAGAGCCGCTTCGCGGCGGCGAAGCGCGCAGCCGACGGCGCGATTGCGAGCGACGCCGCCAACACCTGGGATCTCTTCGTGCTCTCCCCGGCGCCGCGCGAGCTCGCAACCGGCCTCGCGCCGCGCGAGGCGCGCAACCGAATCTCCGCCGTGACGGCGGGAAGCTGCGCCCACCCCGACGACACACTGCTCGGCTCGTTCTTCGAGCGGCTCGCGCGCCGCGGCTACGCGACCGTCCACGTGGTGACCGACCGCCCGGGGCAGCCGACGGATTCGTTTCGCGTGACCACCGTCGGCCGGCCGGCGCCGAACCTGGCGATCACCGACGCGACGTTGTCGCCGCCGGCGCTGGCCGGCCAGCCGGCGTCGCTCGACGCCGTGGTCGAGAACTTCTCGCCGCGGCCCGCCGCCGTGGCGATCCGCATCCTCGACGAAGCGGGGGCGACCGTCCGCGAGGGCCGGATCGCGCTCGATCCGCGCGGCGCCGCGAGCTTCACCGCCGAGGTGCCCGCGGCGGGCCACTTCCGCGCCCGCATCGAGTCGCGCGACCCCTTGGCGCTCGACGACGAGGCGCCGGTCTCGGCCGGCACGAGGAGCGGCGGCAACGTGCTGCTGGTCTCGCCCGGCGCGGGCGGCCTCGGCGCGCTCGAGCAGATCCTCGGCATGCGCCTCGAGGTAGTGACGCCCGAGCGCTACCGGCCGGAGCAGGCCGAAGGCCGCGACCTGGTGATCTTCCATCTCACGGCGCCGAACGATCCCCCCGCGGTGCCCGCGCTCTACCTGCTGCCGCCGGAGGCTGAGTTCCTCCCCCCCATCACGGGGCGAGTCGATTGGCCGGCGATCGCCTTCCCGCTGCCCACGCACCCGGCCGCGCGCTATCTGAACGCCGCCGCCTTGCGGCCACGCCGCGCGCTGACGCTCGGCGAGCCGAGCGGCTGGCAGGCGATCGCGCTCGCCAACGCCGGGCCAGTGATCGTCGAGCGTCCCGTACACGCGCGCGCGGTGGTGAGCGGCATCGATCTGCTTCCCTATCTCGGCGACCGCAACCGGCCGATGTCGATCCTCACCCTGAACCTACTGTCGTGGATGCTGCGCGCCCCCGCGACCAGCGAGCCGGCCGGTGGCGGTCGCTGTGCGCCGATCGGCCGGCTCGAGTCCGATCTCGAAAATCCCCGCCACCTCCCGCCGTTGCCGGCTCGCCGCGGACCGGCCGAGGCCGCCACCCGGTCGCTGGCGCTGTGGCCGGCGCTGACGCTCGCGGCGCTCGCGCTGCTTGCGCTCGACGCCTGGTTCGAGCGTGGCGGTGGCGCGCTGGTGTGGGCGCTTCGGCTCGCCGCCGGAGGAATCGTCGTCGTCGCCTGGACCGACCCGGTGCGGGTGATCGCCGCGACCGCCTCGCCTCCGCTCGTGCTGGTCGATGCCTCCGCCAGCATGCTCTCCGCCACGCGCCAACGCGCGCTCGCCGAGATCGAGAAGACCGTGCCCGCGGTCGCGCCGGCGATCGCCTTCGCGGCCGGCCGCGCCCGTACCGTGTTGTCCAGGGCCGAGGCTGCCGTGCGCCGAGCCGACGCCAGCGCGACCGACATCGAGGCAGCGCTCTACGAGGCGGTGACCGACACCGCCGCAGCGGGCGGCCCGGTATTCCTGGCGAGCGACGGATGGGAGAATCGCGGCGACGCGCGACGCACGCTCGATCTCGCGAGGGAGCGCGGGCTGCGCATCTACCCGATCGCCGCCCGGCAAGATCTCGGCAACGACGTCGAGGTGTCGTCGCTGTCCATCCCCGCCGAGAGCCCGGCAGGCGGGGCGGTACGCGCGGAGGTGTCGCTGCGGAACGACAACCCGGCGGCGGTGTCGGGCCGGTTGACGATCCGCCGCGGCGGCAGCGAGCTCGTGCGCGAGAACGTCCGGCTGCCGCCCGGCGAGACGATCGTCGCGCGGCCGTTGCTGATCACCGGCAGCGGGCTTGTCGAGCTCGCCGCGGAGTTCCAGCCGGCCGACCCGGCGACCGACCCCGAGCACGACAACGACCTCGCCAAGGCTTGGATCGCCGTCGGCGGCGGCCGCAAGATCCTGCTCGTCGGGCACGAGCCGCGCGACAACCGCCACCTCGCGCAGACGCTGTCGCAGCGCGGGTTTCGCGTGACGTCGGTGGCGCGCGGCGACGGCGACGCGATTCCCGAACCGGCGAGCTTTGCCGCGGTCGTCTTGAACGACGTGCCGCTCGGCGATCTGCCGCGCGGCGTACCCGAGCGCCTGCGAGAGTACGTGCGCTCGGGCGGCGGCCTGGCGATGATCGGCGGCCCGCAGAGCTTCGGTCTCGGCGGCTACCGTGGGTCGCCGATCGAGGAGGCGCTACCCGTGCGCATGAAGGAGCGGCGACGCGACGAACCGCGAAACGCCGTGGCCCTGGTCATCGACAAGTCGGGCAGCATGCGCGAGGAGCGGCGCATCGTCTTCGCGCGCGAAGCGGCGCGCCAGCTCGTCGAGCACCTGAAGGACCGCGATCGCCTCGCCGTCATCGGCTTCGACCGCGAGGCATTCGTCATCGTGCCACTGTCCGAGATCGGCGAGATTCGCGACGATTTCGAACGGCGCATCGACCGCTTGAAGCCCGAGGGTGGGACGCGGCTCTATCCCGCGCTCGAGGAGGCGCGCCGCCAGCTCCTCGGCGAATCCGCCAAGCGCCGGCACATCATCGTGCTCTCCGACGGTTTGAGCGAGGACGCCGACGGCGACGGCCGGCGCCTCTACTACGACCTCGCGCTGGCGCTCGCCGAGCAGGGCGTGACGATTTCGACGATCGCGCTCGGACGCGACGCCGACGCCGATTTCCTCGCGCGCCTCGCCTCCTTCGGCCGCGGAGCGTTTCACGAGACGGTGGACGCGTCGAGCCTTCCCGAGCTCGTGCTCGGCGAGCTCGAGGATGGCGGTCGCGAGAAGACGCTGAGCGAGCGCGACTACGGCCCGTTGCCATCACGCGAGTCGCCGCTCGTCGGCCCGCTCGCGCGCGCCGAGCCGCGCTGGCCGAGCGTGCTCGGGCTGGTCGAGACCGACCTCAAGCCGCGGGCGCGGCGCGACGTCGGCGTGGCCGACTCGGACGCGCCGCTGATCGCTTCCTGGGAGTACGGCCACGGACGGGCGGTCGCCGTCACCACCGACGCCGACGGCCGCTGGTCCGATCGCTGGCTCCGCTGGAGGGAATGGGGCCGCTTGTGGAGCGGCATCGCTTCTTGGCTCGCGCCCGAAGCGCGGGGCCAGTCCGCGCGCTTCGCGGTCGCCTACCGCGAGGGCGCCTTGGAGATCGACTACAGCCGTTTCGACCAGGATCCGGCCGGCGCGGTGAGCGCTCGGATCTCGACGCCGGAGCAGCGCTCGGAAGAGATTCCCCTGCGCCGCGTGGCGCTCGGCCACTACCGCGGTCGCCTGACGACCGCCACGTCCGGCGATTACCGCATCGAGATCGCCTCGGCGCAAGGCGTGGTCACGCAGCCGCCGCTCGGTTACACGATCGCCCGATCGCTCGCCGGCGAGCGGCCGAGGCGCGAGCCCAACTGGCCGCTGCTCGAGGAGATCGCCAGGCGCACCGGCGGCGCGGTCAATCCCGTGCTCGCCGACGTCGCGCCGGCGGTCGCGCCGGGGGCGAGCCAACCGCTCGCCCCCTGGCTTCTGCCGGCCGCGATGCTGCTGTTCCTGCTGGAGCTCGTGCTGCGCCGGATCCGTCAGAACATGTAGCCGGCGCTCAGCAAGAAGCCCGTCTCGCTGACGACGCGGAACTGGGCGTCGAGCCGCACGCGGTTGGTCGGGTCGAAGTTGGTCCCGAACACCATGCCGACCGGATTGTCCTCGCCGAAGTCGCTGCCGAGGAAGTCGAACATCAAACCCGCGTAGGGCGTGAGCTGGGGAATCTGCGGGATGTTGTAGCTGACGGCGGGCGAGAACTGGTACTCGACGTAGCTCAGGTTGTCGAAGCGGTCGCCGGTATCCCAGTACACGAAGTCGAAGGCACCGCCGATCGCCCATTGCGGCGCAGCCGGCAGCACGTAAGCCCCCTGGATGCCGAAGCCTGCGGCGAAGCCCGCGTCGAGACGCTTCGCATCTTGAAATCCGATGCGCCCGTAGAGCACCACGTTGGGCGCGATGCTGTAGGCGGGGCGCACGAACAGTCCGGTCTGGTCCTCGAGCTCGCCTCCGCCGTCGAGATCCTTGCTGGTGTTGAACTGAAAGTCCCCTGCCAGAAAGAAGCGGTTCGGCGCCCACCGGCCGGCCGGGTTCGGCGTGTACATCGCCGAGGCGCTGCTCGCCGCCAGCAGGATTCCTCCCACACCGAGCAGCCACACACGTAGTCCACCGTTCATCATGATTCCTTCTCCCCTCGAAAAAGTCATTGGTTGGAACGGCCCTATAAACACGGCGCCCAGAAAAAGGAGGCGGTGCGCTCGGTTTATGGGTTGAACTTCGCTCTACTTTCGCCTAGCCTGTCCGCCGAGAATGATGACGACGCTCACCAAACGCCAGAAGGAAATCATCGATTTTCTCGACGATTACATCGCCGAGCACGGTTATGCGCCGACACTCGAGGAGATCGGCACGAAGTTCGGCCTTTCCTCTCCCGCCACCGTGCACAAGCACCTCACCAACCTCGAGGACAAGGGGCTCATCCGGCGCAAGTGGAATCACAGCCGGGCGCTCGAGGTGCTGCCCCAGAAGAAAAAATCAGCGGCCGTGGATCTGCCGCTGCTCGGCCAGGTCGCCGCTGGGAGGCCCATCGAGGCGATCGAAACCCCCGGCACGATCGCCGTGCCCGACGATCTGGTTCGTCGCGAGCACAGCTACGCGCTGCGCGTGAAGGGCGACTCGATGATCGAGGACGGCATCCTCGACGGCGACTTCATCGTCGTGGAGGAGCGCCCGGTGCCCGAGAACGGCGACACGGTGGTCGCTCTGGTCAACGGCGAAGCGACGGTCAAGCGCTTCTTCCGCGAGAAAAGCGGAAAGATCCGCCTGCAGCCCGCCAACGAGAAGATGACGCCGCTGATCGTCCGCGAGAAGGAATTTTCCAGCCGCGGTCGGGTGGTGGCGGTGCTGCGACGGTATCGCTAGCTCCGCGCGGCTCCCGGCGCGCGAAGCGCTCTGCTACCATTCGCCCCGTGTCCGTTCTCTTCTTCGATCTCGACAACACGCTCTATCCCTACAGCCTCGGCGTCGTGCCGCGCATCGACCGGCGCATCAACGACTATCTGCACGAGCGGCTCGGCGTTCCCACCGCGGAGGTCGACGCGCTGCGCCGGCGGTTCTGGACGGAACACGGCACGACGCTGCGCGGGCTGATGCTCGGCCACGGCGTCGACGCCGACGACTACCTCGCCTACGTGCACGAGATCGAGCTCGAGGATCTGCTGCGGCCCGATCCGCTGCTGCGCGTCCTGCTCGAGCGCCTGCCGGGGCCGAAGGCGGTGTTCAGCAACGCTTCGCGCGCGCACGCCGCGCGCGTGCTTCGCCTGCTCGACCTCGAGCGGGCGTTCGATGCGGTGATCGGCCTCGAGGATCTCGCCTACGTGCCGAAGCCCGAGGCGCACGCGTTCCGCGCGGCGCTCGATCGTGTCGGCGGCCGGGCCGAGGGCAGTCTGTTGATCGACGACCTACTCCCCAACCTGGCCACCGCCAAGCGCCTCGGAATGCGCACCATCTGGGTCGACGAGAGCGGCGGCGGCGACGGCCGGGGCCCGAGCATCGACCACGCGGTGTCGCGGGTCCACGAGGTCGAAGCGATCCTCGGCGGGGCGGCGCCGAGCCGTGTTTGACGGCTTCGGGCTCTACGTCCACATCCCGTACTGCCGGACGAAGTGCCCTTACTGCGACTTCAACGTGGTCGCGGCCGCCCGCTGGCCGGAGCGCCGCTACACCGACGCCCTGGCCGCCGAGATCGCTCACTACGCGGGCTCACCGCCGTTTGCGGGCAAGCGGATCGACACGGTTTTCTTCGGCGGCGGCACGCCGTCGCTATTCTCGCCGGCGTCGATCGAGCGCGTGCTGCGCGATGCCGACCGCGCGTTCGGCATCGCTTCGGGAGCCGAGGTGTCGCTCGAGGCCACCCCGGAGACGGCCGGCGCCGAGCGACTCGGCGGCTACCGCGCGTCCGGCGTCACCCGGCTCTCGTTCGGTATCGAGTCCTTCCACCCTCACCTGCTGAAGCGGCTCGGGCGCCTGCAGACCGCGGCCGAGACACGGCTCGCGGTGCCGGCGGCTCGGGCCGCCGGCTTCGACAACGTGAGCCTCGACCTGATGTTCGCTATTCCCGGCCAGAGCCTGGACGACTGGCGGAGCGATCTCGACACCGCGATCGCGATGCGGCCCGATCACCTCTCTGCCTACAACCTCACCTACGAAGAGGGCACGCCGTTCTTCGACCTGCGGCGCGCCGGAAGGCTCGAAGCGCTCGATGACGAGACCGAAGCCGCGATGTTCGATGAGGCGCGATCGCGCCTCGGCGCCGCCGGATACCGCCCCTACGAGGTCTCGAACTTCACGCTCCCCGGCTTCGAGGCACGCCACAACCTCAACTACTGGCGGGGCGGCGCGTACCTCGGCATCGGCGCGGGCGCTCACTCGCACGAGCCGCTGCCGCGCGGCGCGCGGCGCTGGTCGAACGAGCGCGACCCGGAGGTCTACGCGCGCCGCGCGCTGTCGGCTGGCGGCGGCGCGGTCGCCGCGCAAGAGACGATCGACTTGGCCGCCGCCGCCGCGGAGTACGCCTTCCTCGGCTTGCGCACCGCCGAGGGCCTCGGCGAAGAAGCGTTCCGCGCCCGCTTCGGGACGAGCCTGGAAGATCTCTTTCCCGACACCCACCGCATGCTCGGCGACGGGTTGCTCGAGCGCACGGCCGGCGGGCGCATCGCGCTCACGCGCCGCGGGCTGCTGGTCGCCGACTCCGTGTTCGCGAGCTTCCTCTGATCGACCACGTG
>CAVPWJ010000185.1:0-3772 GCA_963708955.1 uncultured delta proteobacterium | reverse complement strand
TAGAGATGCGGCCCGCCTGCGCGAGGTCGGCGGCGCGGTCGACGTAGAGCTGGCAGACGCCTTCGAGGTGCTTGATCACCGGGATCGTCGAATCTTCTTCGAGCGCGCGGATCAGCTCCTTACCGCCACGCGGGACGATCACGTCGACCAGCTCCTTCTGACGGAGAAGAGCGCGCGTGGCCGCCCGATCGGTGGTGCGCACCAGGCGCACGGCCGTCTGCGGCAGCCCGGCGACGTCGAGCGCGGCGACGAACAGGTCGGCGATGGCGGCGTTGGTATGCAGCGCCTCGGAGCCGCCCTTGAGGATCGAGGCGTTGCCGGACTTGAGGCACAGCGCGGCGGCGTCGGCGGTGACGTTGGGCCGGGACTCGTAGATGATGGCGATTACGCCGATCGGGATGCGTACCTGATGGATTTCCAGTCCGTTCGGCCGGCGCCACGCGGCGATCGACTCGCCGACCGGGTCGGGAAGCGCGAGAACCTCTTCCACGCCGCGGGCCATCGCCTCGATACGCTCGGGCGTGAGCGTAAGGCGGTCGCGGAACGCCGCCGACAGTGAGCCGACGGCGGCGAGGTCTCGGGTATTGGCCTCGAGCAGGCGAACGGAGTGCTCGCGCAGCCCTGCCGCAGCCGCGCGCAACGCGGCATTCTTGGCCGCGGTATTCGCCTGAGCGAGCCGGCGGGAGGCCGCTCGCGCTTCTTGGCAGAACTCGCGGACTTGTTGTTCGACGTCGGGTGCGGCGCTCACGCGATCACCATGTCGTCGCGGTGGATCACCTCGTCGGAGACCTTATAGCCGAGGATCGAGTCGATGTCGCGAGTGTGCGCGCCCTGAATCTTGCGCAGCTCTGCCGAGCTGTAGTTGACCAGGCCGCGCGCTGCCTCGATCCCCGCGGGATCGAGGCAGCGGACGCAATCGCCAGCGCCGAACGTACCTTCGACGAGCTTCACGCCGGAGGGCAGGAGGCTACGGCCCTTCTCGCGCAGCGCGCTCGCCGCGCCGGTGTCAAGATGCACGGCACCCTGCGGCCGCAGCGTGAAGGCGATCCAGTGCTTACGGCTCGCCAGGCGGTCGGCCGACGGGACGACGAAGGTGCCACTGACCACGGTGGGATCCAACACCCGGGCCAGCGCATCCGGCCTGCGGCCGTCGGCGATGATCGTGGAGATGCCCGCAGCGGCGGCCTTGCGCGCTGCTGCGAGCTTCGTCGCCATGCCGCCGGTGCCGAGCCGGCCGGCGCCGGCGGAAGCGTAGCGGAGCGCCCGCGGGTCGTCCGCGGCGAGCACCGCGACCGGCTCGGCGGAGGCATCGCGACGCGGATCCGCAGTGTACAAGCCGTCGACGTCCGAGAGGATCACCAGCAGATCGGCCTCGACTAGCGCGGCGACCGCCGCGGAGAGATTGTCGTTGTCGCCGAGCTTGATCTCCTCGATCGCGACCGTGTCGTTCTCATTGACGATCGGCAGCACCCGAGCATCGAGCAGCGCGGCGATCGCGTGCTTGGCGTTCAAGTAGCGCCGCCGGTTGGTGAGGTCGTCCAGTGTCAGCAGGATCTGCGCGACCCGCCGCCCGTGCGCGTGAAAACAATGCTTGTAGGCGGCCATCAAGTCGATCTGTCCGACCGCGGCCGCGGCCTGCTTCTGGGGGATCGTCTTCGCGCGCTCCTTCAACCCGAGCCGAGCGCGCCCCGCGGCGACGGCCCCGGAAGTGACGAGCAGGCAGTCGCGGCGCCCGTCGGTGGCTGCTTCGATGTCCGCCGCCAGGGCGCGGATGCGCGCGGGGTCGAGGCCGTCGTCGGCAGAGAGCAGGCTCGAGCCCACCTTGACGACGATGCGCCGCAGCCGCTTGAGGAGCCGCTGCTTGTGGGCGAGCTGGTTCATTCTCGCGCCTCCGGGCGGCGTTCGACGGCCACCCGCGTGCACAACGCGGCGACCAGCTCGCGAACGCCCTCGCCAGTCGCGGCGGAGATCGCGCGCACCCCGACGCCGCGGCGCTCGAGCTCGCCGGTGATGCGGGAGAGGGTGATCCGACTCTCGGCGAGATCGATCTTGTTGCCGACCACGATCTGCGGGCGCGCCGCGAGGCCGGGGTCAAACAGCGCGAGTTCGCGGTTTACGGCGTCGAAGTCCTCGATCGGATCCCGGCCGGAGAGCCCCGAGAGATCGATCAGGTGGAGCAGCAGGCGCGTGCGCATCAAGTGCCGCAGGAAGCGGTCGCCAAGACCACCGCCGCGATGGGCTCCGGGAATCAATCCCGGCACGTCGGCCATCACGAACGATCGATCTTCGCCGCACGAGACCACGCCGAGATGGGGCACGAGCGTGGTGAACGGATAGTCCGCCACCTTGGGCCGAGCCGCGGAGACCGCGCGGATCAGCGTCGATTTGCCGGCGTTCGGAAGACCAACGATACCCACGTCGGCAAGCAGCCGCAGCTCGAGTCGTAGGCGGCGCTCTTTGCCGGGGGTCTCCGCGATCGTCTTGCGCGGAGCCTGATTCGTCGAGGTCGCGA
This sequence comes from uncultured delta proteobacterium, assembly GCA_963708955.1. Lineage (GTDB taxonomy): Bacteria > Desulfobacterota > Binatia > JACPRU01 > JACPRU01 > JACPRU01. The sequence continues at coordinate 1,260 of CAVPWJ010000185.1, read as the reverse complement.
AGTTGACGTTGCCGCGGCCGCCGAGCCCACCGCGGGCGACCACCACGCACGCTCCCGCGCGGTCGAGGTCGGCAAGCGACTCGCCGGTCACCGCATCGTAAGCGAGCGTCCCCACCGGCACGCGCGCCACCGTGTCTTCCCCGCGCCGGCCGTGCTGGCACTTGCCGCGCCCGTGCTCACCGCGCGCGGCCTCGATGCGGCGCTGGAACTTGAAGTCGAGCAGCGTCGTGATCCCGGGATCGGCCTCGAGGATCACGCTGCCGCCGTTGCCGCCGTCGCCGCCGGCCGGGCCGCCATAGGGCCGGTATTTCTCGCGCAGGAACGCCACGCAGGGACGTCCACCGTCTCCGCCTTTGACGTCGATCTCCACCTCGTCGATGAACTTCATCTCGTAGCGCGGCCTCGGATCCGCAACCAAACGGCGGTCCCCTGCCGAGACCTCGTATCTCACATCTTCGTGCGAAAGAGCGAAATCCTACCTGGATAGATCAAGACGAAAAAACCCCCCGGCGGGCGGCCGCGGGGGGCTTTCGCAGCAACTGTGCGCGGGGCCGGGAGCGAACGAGATCTAGGCCGACGGTGGCTGGACGTTGACGCGGCGGCGATCCTTGCCGAACCGTTGATAATCGACGATCCCGTCGATCAGGGCGAACAGCGTGAAGTCCCGCCCCATGCCGACGTTCTGTCCGGGGTGAACCTTGGTGCCGACCTGACGAACGAGGATGTTGCCGGCGCGAACCTGCTCGCCACCGAATACTTTCACGCCGTGCCGTTGCCCTTGGCTGTCGCGCCCGTTGCGGCTGCTTCCCTGTCCCTTCTTGTGAGCCATCGACCCGTGCTCCTAGTGCTGGATCTCGAGCACGCGCAGCGTGGTGACCCGTTGGCGGTGGCCGTGCTTGCGGCGCTCGTTCTTACGGCGCTTCATCTTGAAGACCAGGATTTTCTTTTCCTTGCCTTGCTCGACGACGCGCGCCGTCACCTTGGCGCCGGCGATGAGCGGCGTGCCGATGTGGACGGCGCCGGCGGCGGAGGTGAGCAGCACCTCGGTCAGCTCGACGGTCGCGCCGGGCTCGGCCGGCAGCGCTTCCACGCGGACGAGGTCACCCGGGGAGACGCGATACTGCTTTCCACCTGTACGGACGACGGCGTAGTCCATGATCGTTGCGGGCTCTTGACGGTTAGTCGGCGGAATCGCCCTGAACCCTTAAGGGCTTACCGGAGGACCCGGGGTGTGTCAACTTTCTCGCACGCTTCTGTCGA
>CAVPWJ010000184.1:0-25040 GCA_963708955.1 uncultured delta proteobacterium | reverse complement strand
CGCGTAAGACGTTCCGTTGAAAGGAAACAGCTCGTTTCGTCCCTCGACGATGCACGCTGACAGATGATCAGGATCGAAGAACGTCGAGATCCCCGCGCGGAATTCCCCGAGCACCTCCGAGCGATACGCTTCGGGGTCGTCCTGCTTCATCCGCTCCACGTAGTCGGCGGGTAGCGTGGGGTTCATCTCGGTCGCCGACGCTTGCCAGACGAGCGTTGAGGAGTCGTCGCGCCCGTAGTGCCGACGATGCAGATCCCAAAGCGCCCCGGTCTGAGCGTACGGGCTCGAAAGCAGGATCAGCTTGCCGCTGGTAGTCGCGACGGTCGGCCTAAGCGCTCGCGGAGCCTGTCAATGAAAGTGAGACAGTCGGTTTCCGAGTTTAGTGTAGATCCTCCGTGTTGAGCGGCGCCACGGCCGGGATGAGGAGCTCACCGCCGGTCGATCCCGAATCGCTCACGGACGTCGATTCGGGGGATACCTGGGTATGGGTCGAGTCCGCCACGGGGCTCTGCGGGGCTGTGGACGCGAAGTTCGTGACGACCTCGGGCTGGCAATCGCGATTGGGCTCGGCGAGCGCCGGCTTCGGCTTGTTGATCCAGACCTCGGTCGGCAGTGCCGGCGGTCGCGGCTGTCCGGCAACGAAGCGCTCGGGATGGGCAGCGAACGCCGCGGCCAGCACCCGGGCCCGCGCCTCGACCCGTTTCTCCGCCAGCCCGTAGTGGACTTCGTGGGGCGTGAGCATTCCGAGGCCCGAGTGCCGATGCTCGGTGTTGTACCAGGGGAAGAAGACGTGGCCGAAGCCGCGCGAGTCCTGGATCGATCCGAAGCGGTCGGGAAAGTCGGGACGGTACTTCATCGTCTTGAACTGCGCCTCGGAGAAGGGATTGTCGTTCGAGACGTAGGGCCGCGAATGGGTCTTGGTGACGCCGAGATCCGAGAGCAGGAGCGCCACGGGCTTCGATTTCATCGAGGACCCGCGATCGGCATGCAGCGTGAGCTGGCCCCGCAGGATTCCCTGCCGGACGCAGCTCTGCTCGATCAGTTTCTGCGCCAGCGCCGCGCTTTCGTGGTGGGCGACCATCCAGCCGACGACGTACCTGCTGAAAATGTCCATTTATGTGGAGCTCCACATAAATGGACTCATGTGGAGCGCTTGCTTATGTGGAGTCGCGGTCGTGAAACCCAGGCGGGACCTGGATTTCGGTGGCGCCAACTCCACATAACCGGCCTGCCTCAGAGGGCCTCGAGCCACGCAAGAACAGAGGCGTCCGAGCGCCAGGCCGCGATCGCCGGATCGATGTCGCCGAGGGGGCCGGCCTTGGCGAGCGCCGCCCGCTTCGTCTCAAGATCGACGACGGCATAGCGATTGGTGGTTTCGACGCTTGCGTGGCCGAGCCAGTGGCCGATGGAGACGAGGTCGACGCCGGACTGGAGCAGATGAACGGCGCTGCTGTGGCGCATGATGTGCGGATGTACACGCTTGCGGGCCAGGCCCGGGGCCGCGGGCTGAGCCCGCTTCGCGTACTTCCGCAGGAGGTAGCGGACGCCGAACCGGGAGAGGGGCTCGCCACGGCGATTGCGGAACAGCGGTTCGGAGGACGCGGGGTCGAGGGCCGTCTCCGCGAGGAACGCCCGCAGGGTCTCGGCTGTCCTGGGCCAGAGCGGGCAGACACGCTCCTTGCGGCCCTTGCCGAAGAGGCGAGCCTGGAGCGGCCGGACGAGCTGCAGATCGCGAGGCCTGAGGTCGAGGAGCTCCTGTACGCGGGCACCCGTGTTGAACATCACGAGCAGGAGCGCGTGATCCCGGCGTCCCTCGGCGGTCGTGCGGTCGGTGGCTCCGATGATCGCGCGCACCTCGTCGCCCTCGAGGTACTCCACGACACGTGCGCACGCTCGCTTGAAGGGAACGGCGAGGAGTCGCTGGCAGGCTTCGAGGTGCTCGGGGTGTCGCGCGGCGACGAAGCGGGCGAAGGCGTGGACGGCGGCGAGGCGGGCGTTGCGTGTCGTGGCGCTGTTTCGGCGGCTGGTTTCGAGATCCTCGAGGAACGCGATCACGCCGTCGGGGTCGATGTCGCCGAGGTCGAGGTCCACGACGTCCCGGCCCCGGCGGATCGCAAGGAACCGCAGGAGCAGCACGAAGGCGTCGCGGTAGCTGCGGGCGGTATGCGGGCTGAGTCCGCGCGCGAGGGGCATGTGCTCCGCGAAGAACCGGCGCAGGGCACAGGCGAGCGTGTTGGGCGGCTCATGGGATGTCATCGGCCACCTCGCTCATCTGGCGCGGCCGCCAGGAAGCGTGCGCAGTACCGATCGAACTTTTCGTTCGCCTCCTGCGCAACGGCGTCGAGAATGGGGAGGTAGTACTGGGTGGAGAGGATCGAGACGTGACCCATGTAGGTCACGAGCGCTGGGAGCCGCGTTTGGACGTCGGCACCGGTGCGGTACCAGCGCAGCAGGACGTGGAACGCGAATGTGAAGCGCAGGTCGTGGACCCGCGGCAGACGCCCGGCCGCGGTGCGGACACCAGCGGCCCGGAACAGGCGCTGCATCAACACGCGCAACCCGTCGCCCGAGTACGCGCTGAGACTGCGACGGCGGTAGACCAACAGGGGCGCGTCCGCGCCGTCGGGGAGGCCGGGTCGGCGACGGTCCTCGAGGTAGCGCTCGATCTCACGCACGGCATCGGGCGAGAGCGGGACCACGCGCGACTTGTGAAACTTGCTGTCGCGGACGAGGAGGACGTGCTCGACAGGGTCGTAGTCGCCGAGGGTGAGGCGCACCATCTCGCCGCGGCGGAGTCCCGACGTGTAGAGCAGGACCAGGGCGATCCGCGCGACCTGCCGGTAGAGCGGTGAGAACCCGTACTGGCGTAGCGCGTCCGCGGCGCGCAGCAGTCGAGCGATCTCGTCCTCGGAGAAGATGTGGGGCCGAGGCCTTGGCTGCTGCCGCGGGAACTGGCTCGGGTCGGGGACGAAGCAGGAGGGCTCGCTCCGGCGCCGGTAGAGACAGAACTGGTGGACGATCTGCATGCGCATGCGGCAGGTGCTGGCCTTCAGGTGCTCCATCGAGGAGCACCAGGCGGAGAACGTGGCGGCGGTCAGGTCCGGGGCGGCAAGCGAGGCGAGGAAGCGGTCGAACTGAGCGAGGATGTGGCGCTGGGCGTCGTAGCGCCGCCCCAGGGCCTGCTTGAGCGCGACGTAGCGCGCGATCACCGGGCCGATCGCGGAGGTGAAACTGACCGGCGGGCTCATGGCCGCACCTCGTCTGACACGGCGGCCGCAGGCAGCGGCAGCGCCACGTCCCGCAGGTCGTCGACATCGAGGCGGAGGTAGACGCCGGTGCTCTCGGCACTTCGATGGCCGAGGAGGTCGCCGATCGTCTTGAGAGAAGCTCCTTCGCGGAGCAGGTGCAGGGCCAGAGAGTGCCGCATGCAGTGAGGTCCGCCGCGGGCGGGAAGGCGTATCCCGGCGCGCCGCGCCCATGTACGGAACGCGTCCCCGACGGTGCCCGGCCCGAGAGGACCGAGCGGGACCTGGACCCGGAGAAACAGGCGGCGGTGCGCCGAGGCAGGCCGGCCTCGCCGCAGGTACTCCAGGAGCGCCGCCCCAACCTCGTCGGTCAGCGGCAGGAGCAGGGACATGCCGACCTTGGGCCGTGGAACGCGGATCTGGCGGGCACGCCAGGTGACGTCGTCGAGGCTCAGAGCGCGGACCTCGCTCGCGCGAAGGCCGTAGGTGGCGACGAGAAGGAACATCGCGTAGTCGCGGCGCCCCTTGGGCGTCGTGCGGTCGATCGAGCGCAGGAACGCGCGGATGCCTGACGTCAACTACACTTCCCCACCGGCGGCAATTAGACTTCCCCATCGCCGTTGGTTGGTAGGTTCTAACTTCCTCCTCTGTTGTTCTGTTCCTCCTTCCTCCGATCGTGATGATGAAATCGTCCGGCGAAGCGCGTAGACCGGGACGACGAAAGAAGCAGAAGCTGCTGTCCACACTGTGGGCGGCGGTGTCGCACGACGTGGTGTTGGTGGCAGCGCAGGCAATCTTGCCACCGACCCCGTCCACATTGTGGGCAGCTGCTCCCACGGACGTAACGAGCAATCGTCGACGGGTCCGAAGCCGCCACGCGGCGGAGACGCGCCCAGGAGAGCTTGTCCGTCACAGGGTCGCCTCCGGGCCCGAGGGGCGGTCTTGCGCGGGCCCGCGACGAGCCGCCTTCGCCTCTTCCTCGCGGATACTGGGCCCGCCCATTTCCAGGATGATGGCGTGATGGACCAGGCGGTCGACCGCCGCCATCGTCGTCATCGGGTTCTTGAAGATCTGGTCCCACTGCGAGAAGACCAGGTTCGAGGTGATCATGACGCTACGCCTTTCGTACCGTTCCGAGAGAAAGGTGAAGAGGACCTCCATCTCCTCGCGGTCTTGCTGGACGTAGCCGAGGTCGTCGAGGATCACCGCGTCGTAGGCATCGAGACGCTTGAGCTCGCGATCGAGGCGCAGGTCGCGCTTGGCCGCCAGGAGACGCTGCACCAGACGATACGCCGGCGTGAAAAAGACGGCGTAGCCATGCTGGACGAGCTCGTGGCCAATCGCTGCCATCAGATGGGTCTTGCCCCGGCCGGGCAGGCCGAAGGCCAGGACGTTCTCCGCGCGGTGGATGAATCCGCCCTCGCACAGCGCAGGGAGTTGGCGACGGACCTTGGCAGGCAGCTTCTCGCTCTTGAGCGCTCCGAGCGTCTTGTCCTCGGGCAAGCCGGCGCCCTTCCTCAGCCGCTCGATCCGTCTCCGTCGCCTCTCCGAAACCTCCAGCTCCACCAGCCGGCGCAGGTACTCGATGTGGGTCCAGCCGTCGCGGTCGGCTTGCCGTGCGAGCTCCTCGTGCGCCGCGACGAAGGAGGGAAGCTTCAGCATCCGCAGCAGCATCGCCAGACTCCCCTGCTTGGGGTCGCGCTCGCGCTTCATGAGCACGCTCCCATCGCCTCGACGATCAAGCCATCGTAGCTCCTCAGGTCTACGGGCGGCATTTCCAGCACCGGCACCTCGATCGTCTCGGGCGCGACCACTCGCTTGATGGCCTCGGCGTTCGGGCACGCGCCCGATTCGAGCAGCCGCTCGAGCGCCGCTTCCACCTCGATCTCCAAGGTCGACGCCGCCAGGTGCAGAATCCGCAGGTACTCGACGTCCGCCTTCCAGACGTCCAGCCGCTCCGTCAGCGCATCGTAGCCGCGTCGGAACACGAGCGAGGGAAAAAGATCTTCCCGATATCGGTAACGCGCAAAAGCTCCCGGCTTCTGCACCAACGACCAAATCACGTGCCGGTAGTTGATTCGGTGACGACCCTCGCCCCGAAGCCGTTCCACCTCGAGCTGCAGCACGCCCCCGTAGTAAATCTCGAGCCGCTGCTCGTAGACGTGCGCGCGCACGCTCTCCCCGATCAGGCGCGACGGCACGGAGTAGGTGTTTCGCTTCACCCGCACCGTGCTCCACGAGGTCACCAGCGCCGATTCCTCCCGATACTCTGGCAGCCGCGAGACCATGAGGGGTCGCATCACCAAGAGCTCCTCGGCGAGCCGAGGTTGCCGAAGCCGGTTCCCTGCCTCGAGCTTCTCCCACAGCCACCCCTCGTAGATCCCAATGCTCTCGAAGTCCGCGCTCCCGCGCAGCAACAGGTGCTGACGGAGCCGGCGTTTGAGCACGCCGTTGCTCGCCTCGATGTCGCCGTTCTGCTCCTTCTCTCCGATGCCGATCGTCCGCGGCTTCATTCCCAGGTGATCCATCACCGCCTGGTACTCCTCGTTGAACCCCCGCTTGCCCGTGCGCAGGTCGTGGGTCGCCGCCGTCGAGTTATCCGTTTGATGAAACTCGGGAATCCGACCCAAACGGAACAGCGTCGATTGCACTCCCCTCCGCAGCGCTGCCATCGACTCCGAGTGGCACACCGTCGCCCACTCCCAGTTCGAGAACGGCAGCACGCTGTGGCAAAACTGGTGCTCGAACCGCTCGCCGCCGATCGTCACGCCGAGCTCCGTCGCGTGCGTGAAGTCGGTCTGCATCGCCTCGCCGGGCCGGTGGGCCTGGGGAAAGAAGATCTCCCGCTCCGGTCCCCGCTGGGCCCGCCATTGCCGAATCCGCCGCTGCAGGGTCCGCACCTGCCCCGCCGCGTAGGCCTCAGGCTTGAGCCCCGTGAGGTGATCGAACAGCGTCGTCGCCTCCAGCTCCGGAGCCTCCTCGAGCATCGACATCAGCGCCGGCCAGTCCGGCCCGAACGGATCCTCACGGGTCCGCCACGTGTGTGCTTTCCGCAGCTGCGACGGCAACTTGCCCTCCCGGATGTACTTCCGCGCCGTCTTCCGATCCATGCCGGCCCGCATCGCCGCCAGCCCGACTCCTCCGTGCTTCTCCAGCTCCTCCATCACTCTCCTCACCTGGGCGTCCGTCGTCTCCACTCACCCTCCTCTCGATGACAGAGGGTCGTGCACCGTTCGACGGCTCGCCTCAATCGTGGGGAGGTCTAATTGTCGTCGATGGGGAGATGTAATTGTCGCTCAGCACGCGGACCGTCTCCCACGGAAGTGCACGAGGAAGACGCTCGCCGCGGTATATGCGGGGCGACTCGACTCGGGAGTCGAGCCCGGCAGGCCCCTCGCCGGTGGAGGCGAGGAAGCGAAGGAACGTCCGCAGAGTCGCCGTGACCTGCCCCATCCTGCTGCGGCCCGCACATCTGCCGGCCTTTGTGACGAACGCTTCGACGTCGTCGGCGCGAAGCTCGTGGAGCCGCTGCGGATGGGCGTCGTGGTCGAGGAACAGCAGGAACCCGGCGATCATCGCAGCGTGCATCTCGATCGTCCCGGCGGAGAGACCCCGAACGCGCTCGAGGTATCGCCGGTAGTCGGCAACTCGACGCTCGGTAGGCGTCGGCGGCGTCAGCGCCAGCTCTCCTCGCTCCACCAGGTACTGCGTGAGCGAACGGACGAGCGCGCCTCGCCGCGGCGAGCTAGATATCCGGGGCGGCGGTGCGTACGAGCGGAGCGCCGCCTCCGTCAACTCGCTCAGAGAACGTACCCTGCGCCGGCGAAGCACGCGAGCGAGCAACGCAGCGGCTTGCATGCGTCGCTGGATTGCGTCCCGCGGGTAGCCCCGCGCGTGAAGCCAGACGCAGAGTCCTTCGAGAAACCGGCCCAGGACTGCCAGGGACGTGTAGCGGGCGTGGGCCCGCGGAAACAGCGAAGCGAGCATCGAGACCTCCCTTCGGGGGTGCGCCGAAAGTGGCGCGGTCGCGATGCTACGAGCCGAGTTATGTGGAGTGGAACCGTCGTGGAAACGAACAACTATGCGGGATCAGGCTCTTCACTCCACATAAGCAAGCGCTCCACATGAGTCCATGATCACGTAGAGGTAGAAGTAGGTCCACTTCGCGGGCCCGAGGAGCTTGGTGATGTCCCAGCTCCAGACCCGGTTGGGCGCCTCGGCCAGGAGCTCCGGAGCCGCGTAGCGCGGGTGGCGCAGCTGATCGCGGCGCTCGCGGACTTCGTGATTCTCTTCCAGGATGCGGTACATCGTTCTCTGCGAGCAGAGGTAGCGCCCCTCGTCGAGGAGCTGCGCCCAGATCGCCGCCGGCGCCAGATCCACGAAGCGCGGCTCGTGCAGCACCTCGAGCACGGCCGTCCGTTCCGCTTCGGGCAGCGCCCGCGGCGGGGTGGGGCGAGGCGGGCGCACCGCCACCTCGGGCTTGGAGCGGCGGTAGTACGTCGCCGTCGGGAGCCCGAAGGCTGCGCACGTCGGCGCGATCCCGAGCTGGGGGCCCACCTCGCGCACCGTCTCGATCATGACTTCTCGTTCTCGAAGGGCGTCCCCAGCAACGCCGCGACTTTTTTTTGGAGCTCGACCAGCGCCTCGGCCCGCTCGGCGCGTTTGGTCTGGCGGCCGAGATCGCGCTCGAGCTCGGCGATCTTCTTGTCGCGCGGATCGGGCGGGGTCACCTTCGGGCCTCGCTTCTTCGGCGAGAGCCCCGCAAGCTCTCCTCGCTCGCGGGCCGCTCGCCAGTCTCGGATGTGCGAGAAGTACAGACCCTCGCGACGAACCAGCGCTCCGAGTTCACCGGGCCGGGTGCACCGATCCGCTTCGCGCAGGATTTGCCGCTTGTACTCGGCCGTGAAGCGACGCCGTTGGGCTCGCGGCTCGACCTCCGTCGGCGGGGCCCCCGGGGTCGGCGGCGCCGCCGCGGCCGGGGAAACTCCGCTCGCCCTACGGGCTCGCTCCGTTTCCCCGGCCGTCTCGATCTCCTGCCTCTTCTCTACCGCTTCCATCCATCTCGATCTCCCCGCCCTCTTCTACAGTAAATTACGACACCCCGACTGTCTCACCCTCGTTGGCACAGAGGGCGATTCCATCGCTCTCTTCCTACCCGCCCTCTACTCACTAAACTATGACCCCCCAACTGTCTCACCCTCATTGGCAGAGAGGGTACGTGTCGCACGGAACGCACGTAGCAGCTCCCCACCGAGCGCGAGGTCGGGATCCTCGACAGCACGCACCAGCCACTTGTCCTTCTGCACCGGTCGGAGGCGGGTAACCCAACGGCGGCACTCGTCATCGCCTTCGGCGGGCTCCGCGCTCCCTTGTGCCGCTGCGGTGAGGAGATCGACGTCGACGCGAAGGAACTCCACCATCGCCTGCTGTGCGCGATCCCTTGATCGCCACGCGCGAATCGAGCTGTGTGAGGAATGGTGTCGTGAGCATGCCGTTCAGCCGCAGGGTACCGCGAGCGCCCCCGTTCGCCCACCGGTCGCTGAGTAAAATGCGCCCCTCACCGCTGCGCCGTTCTCCTCACATGCGATGGAGAACGCCCCGCGCTCGTCGCCCTCGCGCGCATCCCCGCGTCGTTTCGTCAGAAATGCGAGACCCCGAGCGGCTCTCGCCGTTCGGGGTCTCGTTTACCTGCTAGTCAGGCAACTTCGCCTGACGCGAATATGGCTCCCCGGGCCGGACTCGAACCAGCGACCATCCGGTTAACAGCCGGACGCTCTACCGACTGAGCTACCGGGGAACATTTGCCCCTACCCATGTGGACCGCAGGCACGCTATGGGAACGTCGCCCTATAGCGGGAAGCCTACCGCGAATCAAATCGCCTTGCCGGCGGCTGCACGGCCTCCAGGCTTTGTTGGGAATACTGAACTACACCCTCACGCTCGGGCCACGGGCCGCGTGAGGGTGCCGGGGATGGAGCAAAGTCCGCCACCACGATCCACGGCACTGAGCTTGGACCGTTTCGCAACCAACTTCGCCATTGACTATAGGCGAAAGAAAAGCGAAAATACTTCAATCGGTGAGTGTCATGTCGCCTGCTCCACTGCCCGTCCAACCCCCTCTCCCCTCGCTCCCCAAGGGCGTAGCCCTCGGTCAGACGCTGGCGCGCGTCGACCAGCGGATCACTTGCGGAAACCCCGCGCTCGACCGGCTGCTCGACGGCGGCTTTCCGCGCGGGCAACTGAGCGAGATCTGCGGCCCTCCTTCCTCGGGCCGTACCTTGCTCGCCTACCGGCTGCTCGCCGCGACGACCGCTCGGGGCGAGGTGGCGGCACTGATCGATTGTCACGACCACTTCGATCCGCGCACGGCCGAGGCGGCTGGAGTCGGGCTTTCGCGGCTCCTCTGGGTGCGCCCGCCCGGCGAGCGAGAAGCGTTGCGCGCGAGCGAGATCCTGCTCGGCACCCGCGGGCTCGGTCTGGTGCTGCTCGACTTCGCCGACGGCATCCCAGCCGCGCTGGCCGCGCGCTTCGCCTCCGCCTGGCCGCGGCTCGCTCGCCGGGCCGAGGCCACCAACGCCGCGCTCGTGCTGCTCAGCCGGGAGCGGCTGGTGGGAAGCTTCGCCGCGCTCTGCGTCGCTCTGCGCCGGGCGCGCACTCTCTGGCCGAGGCACGCGCTGCGCGCCGAGCTATTCGGCGGCATCGCCAGCCGCGCCGAGGTGGTGCGCCGCCGCAACGCGGCCCCGGGGGCTCGTGCGGTCGAGCTTCGTCCATGAGCCATGCCTCGAATCGCCTGTCTCTTCGTCGCCGATTTCCCGCTGACTGCGCTGCTGCGAGCCGAGCCCGATCTGCGCGGCCGGCCGCTCGCCACGGTCGACGGTGACGAGCCGCGTGCGCCGCTGACGGCGGTTTCGCCCGAAGCGGCGGCGCTCGGGATTCGCAGCGGGATCGCGGCGGCGCAAGCACGCACGGTCAGCAGCGGGGTGCTGCTGCGAGTGCCGAGCCCCGAGACGCGGCGATCGGCGGTGGAAGCGCTGCTCGACGTCGCCGATTCCTTCTCGCCGCGCGTGGAGAGCGCGAGAGAAGGAGTGGCATTTCTCGAGATCGACGGCCTGCAGTCGCTGTTCGGCACGGAGACCCACCTGGCGACCTCGCTCGGCGCCCGGCTACGGCGGGTGGGGCTCGACGGCCGAGTCGGCATCGCCTCTACGAAGATCGCGGCGTGGCTCGCTGCTCGGCGCGGCGCCGGAGTGGAGGTTCTGCCCCGGGGCGAAGAGCGGCGGCTGCTCGCCGCCACGCCGATCTCGACTCTCGCGCCGCCCGGAGATCTCGCCTGCACCCTCGAGCGGTGGGGAATCCGCACGCTCGGCGAGCTCGCGGCGCTTCCCGTGACCGCGGTGGGATGGCGCTTCGGCGAGGCAGGCATCCGCCTGTGGCGAAGCGCGCGCGGCGAAGACGACCGGCCGCTTACCACGCGCGCTCGTCCCGTCCGGTTCGAGGAGAGCGTGGATTGCGGCTACGCCGTCGATTCCCTCGAGCCGCTCTCGTTCCTGCTGCGCGCCGGGCTCGAGCGCCTGACCGCTCGGCTCGACGTCCGCGGCTTCCGCGCCGGCGACCTCACGATCTTGCTCCGCCTCGACGACGGAGGACGAGAGCAGCGGACCATCGCGGTCGCCGCGCCGACCAACGAGGTGAAGACACTGCTCGCGCTCGTTCGGCTTCATTTCGACCGGCGGCCGCCGCGCGCCGCGGTGGAAGCATTCGCTCTCTCGGCTGCGGCCGAGCCGCTACGTCCCATCGAGCTCGACCTCTTCGTTCCGGCGGGGCCCATGCCGCAGGACCTCGACCTGGCCGTGGCTCGGCTGACGGCGGTGGCCGGCGCGGAGCGGGTCGGCTGTCCGGTGGTGATCGACTCGCACCGGCCCGAGGCGTTCGCGGTCGAGCGCTTCTCGCTGCGCCCAGGCGAGCGCCCGAGCCCACCCGGCCCTCCGCCCGGCAGCAAGCTTTCGGTGCTCGCGCTGCGGGCGTTCCGCCCGCCGGCGGCGATCGAGGTGGGCTGCGATCGCAGCCGGCCGGATTTCGTGCGTGCCGGAGGCGAGGCGGAGAAGTTCGGCGGCCGCGTGGTCGGTCTCGCCGGCCCGTGGCGAATCAGCGGAGAGTGGTGGCGCGACTCGTCGTTCGCTCGCGACTACTACGACGCCGAGCTCTCCGACGGCTGCGTCTACCGCATCTACCGTGAGCCCGGCAGCGGCCAATGGTTCGCCGACGGGGTCTATGACTGAAATGGTCCCTGTCCCCCACCGCTGGCTCGATCGCGCGGGTTCCGTCGTCGGGACACCCCTGCGGTGAATTCCGTGAGCGACTACATCGAGCTTCGCTGTCGGAGCGCCTTCAGCTTCCTGCGCGGCGCGTCTCTTCCAGAAGACCTCGTCGATGCCGCGGCGCGGCTCGGCCACGGCGCGCTCGCGCTCGGCGACCGCGCCGGCGTCTACGGCGCGCCGCGTTTCTTTCGCGCCGCGCGGCAGGCGGGAATCCGCCCGCTGGTCGGCGCCGAGCTGACGCTCGAATCCGGCCCGACGCTCTACGTGCTGGTCGAGAACCGCGCCGGCTACCGCAACCTCTGCAAGCTCCTCACCCAGGCAAAGATGCGCGCGCCGAAGGGCGAGAGCCGCATCGCCTGGAGCGATCTCGTGCCGCACGCCGATGGGCTCCTCTGCTTCGCGGGCGGCGCCGAAGGGCCGCTTGCGGAGGCTGCTGCGCGCGCCGATGCGGCGGCCGCCGAGCGCCGGGCCACGCGCCTTCGGCGCCTGTTCGGCGATCGGCTCTACGTGGATCTGCAGCGCCACTTCGATCCCGAGGAGGAGCGGCGCAACCGCTTTCTCGCCGACCTGGCCGCACGTCTGAAGATCCCGCTCGTCGCCACCAACGACGTGCGCCACGCCGAGCGACGCAGTCGCCCGCTGCTCGATGTGCTCACCTGCATTCGCGAGAAGACCTCGCTCGATGCCGCCGGGCGGCGGCTCGTGCCGAACGCCGAGCGCCACCTGAAGTCTGCCGCGGCGATGGCGGAGCTCTTTGGCGACCTGCCCGAGGCGCTCCGCAACACCCGCGCGGTCGCCGAGCGCTGCGAGTTCACGCTCGCCGATCTCGGCTCCCGCTTTCCCGATTTTCCACTGCCCGCCGGGGAAACGGCCGACCAGCACCTGCGCCGCCTCGCCTTCGAAGGCGCGCGGCGCCGCTACGGCAGCCACCGGTCGGCTCGAGTCGACTCACAGCTCGAGCACGAGCTGGCGATCATCGCCAAGCTCGGCCTCGCCGGCTACTTCCTGATCGTCTGGGAGATCGTCGACTTCTGCCGGCGCGAGAACATCCTCGTGCAGGGGCGCGGCTCGGCGGCGAACAGCGCCGTGTGCTACGCGCTCGGCATCACCGCCGTCGACGCCGTCGGTATGGAGCTGCTCTTCGAGCGCTTTCTCTCCGAGGAGCGCGGCGAATGGCCCGACGTCGACCTCGACCTGCCGAGCGGCGACCGGCGCGAGCGGGTGATCCAACACGTCTACGAGCGCTACGGCGCACGCGGCGCGGCGATGACCGCCAACGTCATCACCTACCGCACGCGCAGCGCCGTGCGCGAGATCGGCAGAGCGCTCGGCTTCCCGCCGGCCGAGATCGACCGCCTCTCCCAGGTGCTGCGCGCTCACGGCTACCGCGCCGACTTCGACCGGCGCTCCGAGCAGTTGAAGAACGCCGGGCTCGATCCGTCCTCGGCGCGCGTGCGCCACCTCGTGCGGCTCGCCGACGAGATCGAGTCGCTGCCCCGCCACCTCGGGCAGCATTCCGGCGGCATGGTGATCGCCGCCGGACGACTCGACGAGATCGTGCCGCTCGAGCCCGCCGCCATGCCCGGGCGCGTCGTCATCCAGTGGGACAAGGACGACTGCGCCGACCTCGGCATCCTCAAGGTGGACCTGCTCGGCCTCGGCATGATGGCGGTGCTCGAGGAGGCAATTCCGCTGGTGCGCGAGCACGAAGGCGTGGCGCTCGATCTCGCCCGCCTGCCGCCGGACGACCCCGCGGTGTACGCGGCGCTGCAGAAGGCCGACACGATCGGCGTCTTCCAGGTCGAGAGCCGGGCCCAGATGGCCACGCTGCCGCGCCTGAAGCCCGAGCGATTCTACGACCTGGTGGTCGAGGTGGCGATCATCCGGCCCGGTCCGATCGTCGGCCAGATGGTCCCCTCCTACCTGAATCGACGCGCTGGCCGCGAGCCGGTCACCTATCCTCACCCCGTGCTCGAGCCGATCCTCCGCCGCACGCTCGGCGTGCCGCTGTTCCAGGAGCAGCTCCTGCGCGTGGCGATGGCCGCGGCGAGCTTCTCTCCGGGCGAGGCCGAGGAGCTGCGCCGGGCGATGGGGTTCAAGCGCTCGATCGAGCGCATGAGCGCGATCGAGACCCGGCTCTACGAGGGGATGGCCCGCAACGGCATCACGGGCGAGAGCGCCGACTCGATCGTGCGCTCGATCACGTCGTTCGCCCTATACGGCTTCCCGGAGTCGCACGCGGCGAGCTTCGCGCTGATCGCCTACGCCTCGGCCTACCTGAAGGTTCATCATCCGGCGGCGTTCCTCTGCGCGATGCTCAACAACTATCCGCTCGGCTTCTACCCTCCGGCGACGCTGGTGAAGGACGCGCAGCGCCATGGGGTGGACGTGCGACCGATCGACGTGACTCGCTCCGGGTGGCCGTGCACGCTCGAAGACGGCGCCGTGCGGCTCGGCCTCCGCACCGTGAACGAGCTACGCGCGCAGGCCGGGCGGCGCATCGAGCAAGAACGGGAGAAGCAGCCGTTCGCGTCCTTCGGCGCTTTCGTGCGCCGCACGGCGCTCCGTCAGGACGAGCTCGAAGCGCTGGCGCACGTCGGCGCGATGGGCGGCCTCGGTCTCGAGCGGCGCGAAGCGCTGTGGCAGCTCGCGCGCGTAGATCCCCGCCCCCAGAGCCTGCTCTCCCGGCTCGATCGTACCGACGAGGAGGCTTCACCGCTGCCCCGCATGGCCCCGCTCGAACAGACGCTCGCCGACTACGCCGGCACCGGCATGACGGTCGGCCCCCACCTACTCGCGCACCTCCGTCCCGCGCTCACCGCCCGCGGCGTGCTCTCCGCGGCGGAGTTGCGCGCGACCGCCGACGGCAGCCGCGTGCGGGTCGCCGGCCACGTAATCGTCCGCCAGCGCCCGGGCACCGCGAAAGGATTTCTTTTTCTCACGCTCGAGGACGAGACCGGCACCGCCAACGCCGTGGTCACGCCGCGGACCTTCGAGAAGCACCGCGCGCTGCTGCACACCTCGGCGATCCTCGAGGTCGAGGGCCGGGTGCAGAACGTCGACGGCGTCATCCACGTGCGCGGGCAGCGCTTCGCGAGGATCCCGATCGCGGCTCCGACGCCGCCATCACATGACTTCCGTTGAGCGCCGCACACGGTCCGTGACGCGGCCGGCTCAGGCGCCGCTTTCGGTCAGTGCCCGATCAAGCTTGCGGTAGAGATCTTCGATCTCCGACTTGACCTGGGTGTAGCGGGCGATCACGCCGTTGGGGTCGGGATGCGCCATGTAGAAGCCCGGCCGCGACAGCTCGACGGAGAGCTTTGCCTGCTCTTCCTCGATGCGGGCGATCTCCTCGGTGAGTCGCGTGGGATCGAGGCCGTTCTTCGGCCGCGGCGCCTTGCGCTCGGCTCTCGGCGCGGGCTTGGACGCGGGCTTCGGCGCTCGCGCCGACGGTGAAGCGGCTGGAGCCGGTGGCACCGCGGCCGCCTGCTCGGCCGCCTTCTTCCGCAGGTAGTCCTCGTAGTTGCCGAGATAGCGGACGGCGCGACCGTGGCCGACATCGATCACGCATTGCGGCAAGGCATCGAGAATGTAGCGGTCGTGGGACACGAGCACGATCGTACCCTCGTAGTGCGTGAGCGCCTCGAGCAGCACGTCCTTGGCGTGGATGTCCAGATGGTTCGTCGGCTCATCGAGCAAGAGACAGTTCGCCGGGCGGAGCAAGAGCTTGGCCAGCGCAAGGCGGTTTCGCTCGCCGCCGGAAAGGACGCTGGTCGGCTTGTCGACCGCGTCGCCGCCGAACAGGAACGCGCCGAGGATCTCGCGCAGCCGCGGTACCATGTCGTAGGGAGCGCCCGCCGTCATCTCGCCGAGCACCGTCTTTTCGGGATCGAGCACGTTCGCCTGGTCCTGAGCGAAGTAGCCGAGCTCGACGTTGTGACCGACCCGCCGCTCTCCCGCGCTCAGCGGCTCGGCGTCGGCGAGCAGCTTGACGAGCGTCGTCTTGCCGGCGCCGTTCGGCCCCACCAGGGCTACGCGCTCGCCGCGCTCCAGCACGAGATCGAGGCATTCGTAGACGACGAGGTCGCCGTAACGCTTGCTCGCGGCGCACAGCTCGAGCACCGTGCGACCGCTGCGCGGAGCGGGCGGTAGCCGAATGTGCAGCTTCTTCGTTCCGGGAGGCAGCTTGAGGCGCTCGATCTTCTCGAGCTGCTTCACCCGGCTCTGCACGAGCTTCGCCTTGGAGGCCTGGTAGCGAAACTTGCGGATGAAGCTCTCCGTCCGCTCGATTTCTTCCTGTTGCACCTCGTAAGCGTGCCGCGCCTGCTCGAGCCTCTCCTCCTTCTGGACCTCGTAGCGCGAGAAGTTGCAAGCGTAGTCCGCGAGCCGCCCGGCCTCCACCTCGCTGATCCGCGTGACCGTGACGTCGAGGAAGTAGCGGTCGTGCGCGACTAGCACGACCGCGCCGGGATAGGCGGCGAGAAAACCCTCGAGCCAGTTCCGCGCCTCGAGATCGAGGTGGTTGGTCGGCTCGTCGAGCAGCAGCACGTCGGGGTGCTGGAGCAGCAAGCGCGCCAGCGCCACCCGCATCTGCCACCCGCCGCTGAACTCACCGACGTCGCGGCCGAAATCCGACTCGCGGAAGCCGAGCCCAGCCAGCACCTCCTCCGCCCGGCTCTCGAGGTCGTAGCTGCCGCGGTGGTCCCACTCCTCGCGCGCCGAGGCATACTCCTCCATGAGGCGAACATGCTCCGTCGAGCTCGCGTCCGCCGACTCGAGCCGCTCCTCGAGCTCGCGGCAGCGCGTCTCGAGCGCGTGGATCTCGTCGAAGGCGGCGAGCGCCGAGGCGAGCACGGTCTGCCCTCGCGAGCCGATGATCTCCTGCGGCAGGTAGCCGACCGTCGCCCCCTTCTTGAAGCAGACCTCACCGCGGTCGGGCTCAACCAAGCCCGCGACGATGCGCAGCAGCGTCGACTTGCCGGATCCGTTCACGCCGGCCAAGCCGACGCGCTCGCCGGCCATCACGGACCAGTCGACCTCGCGCAGCACAACCTGCGAGCCATAGTGCTTCGAGACCCCGACGAGCGACAGCATAACCGGCGAAGTTTAACCGGGGCGCGTCTACCACTCAAGCGCGCTCACATCTCGCGGCGGCCTTCGAGCGCCCGCGATAGCGTCACGCTGTCGGCATACTCGACGTCTCCGCCCATCGGCAAGCCGTGCGCGATGCGCGTCACCTTCACGCCCGACGGCTTGATGAGCTTGGCGAGGTAGAGCGCCGTCGCTTCGCCTTCCACCGTCGGGTTGGTGGCGAGGATGACCTCGCGCACGCCTTCGTCCCGCAACCGCGCCAGCAGCTCGGAGATCTTGAGATGCTCGGGCCCCACGCCCTCGAGCGGCGCCAGCGTGCCGTGCAGCACGTGATAGCGGCCGCGGAAGTCCCCCGCGCGCTCGATCGCCAGGACGTCGGACGGGTCCTCGACGACACAGACGACCTCGGCGCTGCGCCGCGGATCGGCGCACAGCGCGCACGGCTGCTGCTCGGTGAACCCCAGGCACTGCGAACAGAGTCGGATCTCGCGCTTCAACCCGACGAGCGCCTTGGCGAGCGCCTCGGCGTAGGCCGTGTCTTCGCGCAGCACGAAGAAGGCGAGCCGCGTGGCGCTCTTCTCGCCGATTCCCGGCAGTCGCGAGAGCTGCTCGACCAACCGCTTCAGTGGAACCGGCAGCGCCGCCATCGCTTCCCCACGCCTCCGCTCGTCATCCGCCCAGGCCCGGGATCTTCAGGCCGCCGGTCACCCGGCTCATGGCCTCGGCCATCATCTGCTGGGCCTTGCGGATCGCTTCGTTTACCGCCGCCGTGACGAGATCCTCGAGCATCTCGCGGTCTCCGCCCGCGAACATCTGGGGCTCGATGCGCAGCGAGAGGATCTGCAGCTTGCCGTTCACCGTGACGGTGACCATGCCGCCGCCGGCCGAGGCTTCGACCGACTTCCGCTCCGCTTCGGACTGCAGCTCGGCGAGCTTCGACTGCAGGGCCTGGGCCTGCTTCAGGATGTCCGTCATGCTGTTGGCCATCACTCGCTCCGTTCCGGCGCGTCAGCGCCGCGGCCGCACCTCGCGCACCTCGCCGCCGAGGATGTCGACCGCCGCCTTGACCGACGGATGCTCGAGCATCTCGTTGGCCGATGCGGCCGCCGGCGCGGCGGACCGAGCCTCCTCGCTCACGGCCTCCACCCGTACTCGCGTGGGCGTCCCGTAGAATTCGGAAATCAGCGCCTCGAGCTGCGACTGCGTCGCTCGTGAAGTGAGCTCGGCGCGGAATTTCTCTTTGGCGACGCCGACCGCCAGCGTGCCGTTGGCGCGCGCGAGAAAGCGTGCGTGGCTGAGGCTCAGGTAGAGGCCGATCTTCTTTTGCTGAACGAAGCCGAGCAACTCTTCCCACCGGCCATCCTCGCCGCCGACGGCGTCGGTCTGTGCGACTTCGCTCGGCGGCGCCGCCTTCGGCGCGACGGCCGGCCTAGAGGCGGAGGCCCCGATCCTCGGCTTGATGTCCGTCCCGCCGTTGCCGCGCGCGGGCGCCGCGGGCGGCGGCGCCGACGACGCCGGAGCGCGGCCGAGCCCGCGCTCGATCTCGTCCAGGCGGGCGAGCACGGCATCGACCGACAGCACGGGCTCGAGCGTCGCCATGCGCACGAGCGTCATCTCCAGCACCAACCGGGGAATGCTCGAACGCCCGAGATCCTCGTCGCCGAGCCGCGCGATACGGAACAGCCGGTCGAGATCGACGCGCTCGCAGAGCCCCGCCTGGCGGCGGAGCTCCTCGATCTCCTCCGGCGGCACGTCGAGCAGGATCGAGGCGTCGGCGCCGAGCTTGGTGACTACCAGGTTTCGCCAGTGCTCGAGCAGATCGCGGCTGAAGCGCTCGAGATCACGGCCCGATTCGTAGACCCGGTCGACGATCTCGAGCGCGGCCTTGGCGTCGTGGCGCAGCACCGCGTCGGCGGCGGTGAACATCGTCTTGCGGTCGGCGATGCCGAGGATCTCGCCGACCTTGGCGTCGTCGATCGTCTGCCCCGAGAACGCGATCATCCTCTCGAGTAATGACTCGGCGTCGCGCATGCTGCCCTGCCCTTCGCGGGCGATCGCGAACAACGCCGGGTCGGTGAGCGCCACCCCTTCGCGCCCGGCGATGCGCTCGAGCTCCTGCTTGATGCGGCCGATCGGGATCCGCTTGAAGTCGTAGCGCTGGCAGCGCGAGACGATCGTCTCGGGAAACTTCTCGACCGCCGTGGTGGCGAAGATGAACTTGACGTGCGCCGGGGGCTCTTCCAGCGTCTTCAGCAGCGCGTTGAAGCCCTCGCGCGTCACCATGTGCGCCTCGTCGATGATGTAGACGCGGAATCGGCTCTTGATCGGCAGGTAGCGGACGCTGTCGGTCAGCTCGCGGATGGAATCGATGCCGCGGTTCGAGGCACCGTCGATCTCGGCGACGTCGACCGAGCGCGATTCGCGGATCTCCCGGCAGTTCGAGCACTCGTCGCAGGGCTCGGGCGTCGGTTGCACAGCGCGCTCGCAGTTGAGCGCCTTGGCGAGCAGGCGCGCGGCGGTGGTCTTGCCGACGCCGCGAATTCCCGTGAACAGGAACGCGTGCGCGATGCGGCCGCTGGCGATGGCGTTGCGCAGCGTGGCGGTGACGTGCTCCTGCCCGACCAGCTCGCCGAACTGCTGCGGCCGGTACTTGCGGGCGAGGACCAGGTAGTCCTTTTCCGGGAAGTCCGAGCTCATGGTCGCTGCGCCCCGCCGCGAAGCCCGTCAATGATAGCTAGGTTGCCCTGCGGCACAGAGGGATTGCCGGTACCGTTGCTTCCTTCCGGACCTGGCGGGGTTCGCGGCGTCCTCTTGCGCAGGACCTAGCTATCATTCACGGGCCTAGCCTGCTCCACCTCGTTCAACACGGAGAGGGTGGGATTCGAACCCACGATACCTTTTGGGTATACGCGCTCTCCAGGCGCGCCCCTTCGACCGCTCGGGCACCTCTCCAGCACCGGCACACTATGGGCTTCTCTCTCTCAGGTAAAGCGCCGTCCCTGGCGAAGCGATAAGAGCACGGAGAGGGTGGGATTCGAACCCACGGTACCCGATGGGTACACACGCTTTCGAGGCGTGCGCCTTCGACCACTCGGCCACCTCTCCAAGACTTAGCTTTCGAAAGTTTCCCCGCGCGCCTTGATGTTTCCTCGTTCGACGACCTCCTCGGTGTCACCGGAGTGTGCCGTTTCCTCGTCTCAGCTCAGAATCGGCGACTTCTAACACGATCGACTCGTTCGGGCGAGGGTCCTGAGCGTCGTGGACGAGCGCACGGTGCTCTGCGCGGTCACGGCCGCGTCCCTCACAGCGGGTTCGCCGCGCGAATCTCGTCGGTCACTTCCGCCGAGAATGTTTCGAAGTTCTTTCGGAACAACGCCGCCAGCGAAGCCGCCTGCCGCTCGTAGGCCGATCGATCGGCCCAGGCGCTTCCCGGTTCGAGGATCGCCTCTGGAACGTCAGCGCAGCGAAGCGGAACGCGCACGCGAAAATGCGGGTCCTCGCGCGACGGAGCGTCGTCGAGGTCTCCCCGTAGCGCCGCGCGAACCATCGCCCGGGTGTGCGCCAGCGGGATCCTCCTCCCGACGCCGTGCGCCCCGCCCGTCCATCCGGTGTTGACCAGCCACACCCGCGCCCCGCAGCGAACCAGCTTCTCGCCGAGCAGCCTGGCGTAGACCGTGGGCGGCCGGCTCATGAACGGCGCTCCGTAACAGGGGCTGAAGACCGCTCTCGGCTCGGTCACGCCGCGCTCCGTGCCGGCGACCTTCGCCGTGTAGCCCGACAGGAAGTGATACATCGCCTGAGCAGGGGTCAACGCGGCGATCGGCGGCAGCACTCCGAACGCGTCCGCGGTGAGCAGTACCACCTGGTTCGGGAGCCCTCCCCTGCCATTTCGCGCGGCCCGAGCAATGTGCGAGATCGGATAGGACGCACGCGTGTTCTCGGTGAAGGCGTCGTCGTCGAGGTCGAGGCGGCGAGTCGCCGAGTCGATGGCGACGTTTTCGAGGATCGTCCCGAACCGTCGGGTCGTCTCGTAGATCTCCGGCTCGCCTTCGGGTGACAAGCGGATCACCTTCGCGTAGCAGCCACCCTCGAAATTAAACACTCCGCGGTCGCTCCAACCGTGCTCGTCGTCGCCGACGAGCGTGCGGCCGGAGTCGGTCGAGAGCGTGGTCTTGCCGGTGCCGGACAGCCCGAAGAAGATCGCCAGGTCGTTCTCGTCCCGCCCATAGTTTGCCGCGCAGTGCATCGGCAGGACGTCGCGCGGGGGGAGCAGGTAGGTCATGACGCTGAGCATCGACTTCTTGATCTCGCCCGCGTAGGAGGTGCCGCCGATCAAGACCTCCTTCCGGCCGAAGTGGATGACGATGAAGATCTCGGATCGCGTCCCGTCGGCCTCGGGATCCGCGTTGAAGCCGGCGGCATCGATCACGGTGAACTGCGGGACGTGGCCCTCGGCTCCGCCGTGATCCGGCTCGCGCACGAACATGTTGCGCGCGAACAGCGAGTGCCAGGCCCTCTCGGTGACCACCCGGATCGGTACCCGGTACTCGGGGTCGGCGCCGACGTAGCAGTCCTGCACGAAGAGGTCGCGCCCCTGGAGGTAGGCGAGGACTCGGCGCCGCAGTCGCTCGTACGCTTCGGGGGAAAACGGTCGATTGACCTCGCCCCACCAGATCTGCGAGTCGCTCGAAGGCTCCTTCACGACGTAGCGATCGTTCGGGGAGCGCCCCGTGAATTGGCCGGTCCGCACGACGAGCGGACCCAGGTGAGCGAGCAGCGCCTCGTGACGCTGCAGCGCCTGCTCATAGAGGCTCGGCGTCGAGAGATTCCACCACACGGTATTCGCGTTCGTAATTCCGGACTCCTCCAGGGTCACTCGGCTTCGAGTCAGTCCGTGCTGTTCCATGGTCGGTTCCTCCTTTCGCTCGCCTGGCTATCGTAACGCTATCCCGCGATCGGAACGATCTCCCCACGCGCCGCCATGTCGCCCGAGTTTGACGGGGCCTCCTCAGTTGTAGGCCCACATTTCCCATACAGATCGAACACTTACAGTGAGATTCGGCGATGAGCCCGTGTTCCTAGGCGCTCGGGGCCTGGGCGACGTGGTGCAGCTTGGGCGGCGGGGGCACCTTGAGGCGACGAAGCAGATCGGCGACCGCGGAACGGACTTCGGTGGTCTGGCGCACGATGGCACCCGAGCGCTCGTACTCGACGACCTTGATGGTATCCAACTGCGCCGCGATGTTACGCCACGTGTCACCAGCGCGAATCTCGGCGATGCGCTCGAGCAGTAGCGCCAGAACGCACAGCGACAAGTGGGCGCAGATGCGGTGCGGAGTCCAGTGGAAGATCGGTCGTGTGCGAAGTCCCGACTTCATCGTCCGCCAGCACTCCTCGACCCGCATCAGCTGTTTGTACCCGAGGGCGAGATCCTCGGCCGAGAGCGTGTCGTCGTTGGAGGTCACCACCCACTTGCCGTCGAGCTTCTCCTCGGCGTTGACCGCCGCGCGGTTGATCTTGAGTACGCCGCGCCCGCCGGTCTGGCGCAAGTAGCGCGACCAACGGGGCGTGGTCAAAAGTTCGTTGGTCCGCTTGAATTGCCGCTTCCCGGGCTTGGGCTCCTCGAGCGTGGCGAGCTCGGCCGCCAGCGCCTGGAGCACCTTCTCGCGATGCGCCTTTTGTCGATTCGCCTCCTGAGCGTTGAAGCACACCACGTAGCGCTGGCGCCGCTCCCCGTCGCCGACCACGACTTCCTTCACTTCGAGATTGTCGGTCACCGCCCGGTAGCGCCCCGGCCGCGTCAGCACCTCGCGCGTCACCTCGTCGCCCGCGCGCATCCGCGCCGCCAGGATGTACTTGCCTGCGCCCAGCGCGAGACTCCGGCGGTTCTCCTCGGAGTTCATCCCCGCGTCCCCCACGAACACGCACCGCCCCAGCTTCCACCCGCGAAGATCCGCCTTGACCTTCTCCACCGTCGTCACGTCCGTGGTGTGGCCCGGAAACACCCACGAGCGCACCGGCAACCCGTCGCGCGTCACCGCCAGCCCGACCACGAGCTGCGGTACGTCGCCGCGACCGTTCTTGGGATGACCGTAGCGGCGAAGCGGCGGGTAGCTGCGCCCTCCGGCGAGCACGTTGCCCTTCTGTGTCGCTTCGTCCGCCTCGTCGATCTCGAAGTGCAGCGACGTGGTGTCGTAGAAGATCAGGTCCACGTCGGCGTTCATCAGATCGGCCATCCGGAAGTAGATCGCCTGCTCGATTTCTTCCTTGTGGGCCTCGAGGAAATCCATCGCGCGGTAGAGGTGCTGGATCTCGAGTTGTTCGTGTCCCGGAAAGAAGGTCTCCTCGCGCCACCACTGCTCGTGGCAGTAGAGCTTGGAGTAGGGCCGGTGCAGGCGGTTGGTCACCATCGCCCGCAGTGCTCGCGAAAACGGCTGGCGCGTGGCGTGGCGGCGCATCTGCTCGCCGAGCGCTTGCTCGATGTCCAGCTCTCGCCAGAGGGATTCCACCACATGCGCTACGCCGTAGGGCCATGCGTCGCGCACGCGCACGTCGGGTTCGGCGGCCAGAGCCTCCTCGCCCGAGAAGACCCGGAGGATGCTCTTGGCCAAGCGCTGGAGCGCTGCGCGGTCGAGTTGGTCGGCGCGACCGAAGTTGTAGACCACCTGCGCCACGGCGCAGCCCTTCTCGCGGTCCCAGACGTTCTCGGCGAGTTGGTAGTACTCCACGGCGGACCCGTCGGCTTTGCGGCGCCGTGTCGCCCGGAGGTACATGCCTAGCAGCCTGTCGGACTTTCAGTAGGTCCGGGTAGCGAAATAGTGGTATGGGACTGCATCACGAAGTGGTTCGAGTGGATGCGGAGGAGAGGATGAGCGGACGATTTGTGAGCGTGGACCGCGACACGGCGTATCTGATGCCGCCGTCGGTGCAGGAGTGGTTGCCCGAGAATCATCTGGGGCGGTTTGTTGTCGAGATCGTGGAGCGGTTGGATCTGGGCAGCATGACCACAGCGTACCGGGGGCGAGGTTCGGACGCCTTTCATCCAGCGATGATGGTTGCGCTGCTGTTCTACGGATACGCAACCGGGGTGTTTTCGAGCCGCAAGCTGGAGCGGGCGACGTACGACTCCGTGGCGTTTCGGTATCTGGCCGCGAACCAGCACCCCGACCACGACTCGATCGCTCACTTTCGCAAGCGATTTCTCAAGGAGTTGAGCGCCCTGTTCGTGCAGATTTTGCAAGTCGCGCAGGGGACGGGCGTGCTGAGGGTCGGCAAGGTGAGCCTGGACGGGACGAAGGTACACGCCAACGCCTCCAGGCACAGTGCGCTCAGCTGGGAGCATGCTTGCAAGATCGAAGCGCAGCTGCGGGCCGAGGTGGAGGAGTTGATGCGGTTGGCGGAAGAAGCCGACCGAAGCGATCTTCCCGACGGGATGAGCGTGCCGGAAGAATTGGAGCGGCGCGAAGCACGCCTGGCGGCGATTGCACGGGCGAAGGTGGAGATCGAGGCGCGCGCGGCCGAGCGCCATGCGCGGGAGAAGGCTGCCTACGAACAGAAGATGGCGGAGCGAGAGGCGAAGGAGAAGAGCAGTGGCAAGAAGCCGGGAGGTCATGCGCCGTCGCAACCGCAAGCAGGGCCACAGCCGAAGGATCAGGTGAATCTGACCGATGGAGACTCGCGGATCATGCCGACTTCGGGCGGCGGATTCGAGCAGGCCTACAACGCGCAGGCGGCCGTGGACGTGGACACGATGTTGATCGTGGCACAGCACGTGAGCCAGAACCCGAACGACAAGCAGGAGCTCCAGCCCGCTCTGGAGAATCTCGATGCTGTGGCCGCCGTGGTCGGCAAAGCCGAAGCGCTGATCGCCGACAACGGATATTTCAGTTCCGGTAACGTCGATGCCTGTCACGCTCACGAAGTGGAGCCGTACATCGCTGCCGGACGCGATGCGCACTATCCGCCGCTGGCGCAGCGGCTGAGTGAACCGCCTGCGGTGGCAGAGGATGCCGGCGCGGTCGATCGCATGAAACATCGCTTGTGCACGGCTGAGGGACGACAGGTCTACGCCAAACGCAAGTGCACGGTGGAACCAACTTTTGGCATCATCAAGTCCGTGCTGGGATTCCGCCAGTTCCTGCTCCGGGGTCTGAAGTCTGTGCAGCATGAGTGGACCCTGGTCTGCATCGGGTGGAACATGAAGCGGCTCCACCGACTGCAAATGGCGGGTTGAACGAGGCACCGCCGCGCCAATGCAGCCACGCCTCGCAACCGCGCCATCGCGCCCCAAGCCCCGGCCTTCAGGACTTGTGCTGGACTTCATCGCTCTCGGATTCTTCGGTCGCATCGTAGCGAAATAAAAGCGAATGTCGCTCACTTCAAGTCC
>CAVPWJ010000183.1:0-3251 GCA_963708955.1 uncultured delta proteobacterium | reverse complement strand
GATGTATCGCCCCGCTTCGGTTGCGCGTCTGACCGGTCAACTTCGCGTAGTCGACCCCGAGCGAGCCAAGGAGCTTCTCGAAGATCACCACCATCCCGAGGTACTGCGTGAAGACGACGACCTTCTCGCCACCGTCGAGGGACTCACGGAGGATCTCCTGGAAGAGATCCCACTTCCCCGATTCGTACTCCGCGAAGCGATCGGGTATGCCGAGCGCGAGCGCCGGGTGGTCGCAGAGCTGCTTCAAGTGGTCAAGGAGCGCGAAGACGTGGAGGTACGGAACCGGCTTTGCTCCGTCGGCGAGATCTCGGGTGAGCGAGGCGCCCCGTCGTGCGAGCGCCTCGCGGTAGAGGCGAAGCTGGTCGGGGCTCGGCACTGCGCGGCGCAGGTCCTCGATCTTCTCGGGAAGCTCGGCGAGCACCGAGGATTTGAGACGCCGGAGAACGAACGGCGTGGCGAGGCGGCGGAGGTGATCCAGGTCGGCAGGTGACGGGTCGTCCTTCCGCGAGGGCGCGCGGCCAGCCACCGGGATGTAGCCGGGTAGCGCCAGGTCGAGGAGCGCCTCGAGGTCGCCGACGTGGTTCTCGACGGGCGTACCGGTCAGGCCGACTCGGATCCCGGCGTCGATCCGCCGGATCGCTTCGTGCGCGAGCGTCTCGCGGTTCTTCGCTTGCTGGATCTCGTCGAAGACGGCGAGGGCGAAGCGGCGCGACGCGAAGAGCTCGACGTCGTTCCGGAGAATGCCGTACGAAGTGACGACGACGTCGGCGCCGGCGAGCGCCTCGTCGAGGCTCCGCCCGGCGCCGTGATGGACCGCGGCCCGTAGGCCAGGAGCGTGACGGGCGAGCTTGTCGCGCCAGTGGCCGATCACGGTCGTCGGACAGACGACGAGAGACGGATCGGCCACGCCGTCCTCACGGAGCCACGCCATGAGCGCCATCGCCTGGTGCGTCTTGCCGAGTCCCATGTCGTCGCAGAGGAGGCCCGAGAGGCCGTTCTCGGCGAGGAAGCGGAGCCACTCGACGCCGCGCACTTGGTAGTCGCGAAGCTCCGAGACAAACGCGGCGGGCTGACGCCAGGGCCGAGCGGGCCGGAGCGCGAGGAGGCGGCGGAGCCAAACAGAGCGCGCAGGATCGCCGGCGACGCGGAAGGCGCCGGCACCCGCCGCCCCGAGGCGAAAGAGGTCGGCCGCCGAGAGATGCGCAATTTCGCCCTCGAGCCGGGCAGTCGGCGATCCGGAGAGCGCCGCCTCCATCCGCGCGAAGGCCGGAGCGTCGAGCTTCACCCAGCCGCTCGCGGTGTCGAAATACGGTGCGCCGCGCCGCCGCGCGTCGAGAAGATCCCCGAGCGGTACGACCTCGCCGGCGAACTCGCAGCCGATCTTCACCCGCAGGGAGCCCTCGCCCTCCGCCTCTGCCGCGATCTCGAGCGCATCCCAGTCGTGATGCACGCGGAGCCCCACGACCCCGCCGCCGCCGACCACGGCCTCCTCGCCGACGGCTTCGAGGAAGCCGGGGATCTGGTGGCCCCGGAGCGTCACCCGTGCGGGCGCCGCGAAGCGACGATTCTCTCCGGGGTGTTCGAGCTCGGCGAGGACGCCGATCTCCTTCACCCAGACGAGCGAGCCATAGCGGAACCGTTCGAGATCCTCGCCGTCGAGGTATGCCCGCTCGCCCTCCGCCTGGAGTGCCTCGATGACGGGACGCACCTCGACGGCGTCGAGCTCCGTCGTCGGAGCGACGCGAAAGAGAGTGCGCAGCGGGATCGGGTGGACGGCGAGGCTGGGCTCGCCTGGGAATGCGTCGGCGAGCACCTCGAGGACCAGACGGACTTGGCCGCGGGGAACGACCAGCCGGACTGTTTCGGTTCCATCCGGAAGCCGGTGCGTCACGGAAAAATCCCCGCTCGTCTCGTCGACGCCGGGTCGGAACGTGCCTCCGTCGCCGAGCTCGCGGAAACAGTGCGCAGCGAGGCGACACCAGAAGCTCTTCTCGAAGCTCTGGCCGATCGTCTCGGCGCCGCGCGCGGCGAGGAACCGCTGCGTTTCGGAGAGCTGGCAGAGGCGGAGCCGATCGAGGAGCGCCGCGCGGTCGTTGCGGCCGTCGGGGTCGTGGCCGAGCCGAGCGAGGAATCGCGCCGCGTCGGCCCCGGTGGAGAGGTAGCGGGCGAGCTCCGTCCCTTCGCCAGCAGTGACACGAAACGAGCGACGGCCGCTAGCGCCGATGGCAGAGACCCCGACCGCCGACGCGGGCGCTGGCTCGCCGCGGAAGAGGTGGTCCGCGAGCCGGTACCAGAGCGAGGCCTCGAAGCGCCGCGTCGCGAAGCCCGGCAGCTCCTCGTCGAACCGCTTCGCGAGCTTCAGGAGCCGCCGCTGGTGACCGCACACATGCCGCTTCGCGGCGCCGCAGCTGCACATGCGGATCTCGTTGCCCTGGGCGCTTCGTGCGGGCACCCAGAGTGCGAGTCCGGGGTCGGGATCGTCGGTGCCGGGGAGGAGACCGAACCCGTCGCGGTGAATCTCGAGGTCGAGGAAGGCGTTCATCCGGCGCGTCGATGTATCATTCGCAACGTCGCGCCGCAGCCGGTTTGCCTCAACGGATTCCCGATGGCCTCGCGGCCTTTCGGCAAGTTTCGACCCATCATGGTCCACTTTACTCATGAGTAATACGGAGTATGCTCCCAATCATGGGCATGCGGGAGCGTTACCTGGAGACCGCCATCGCGCTCATCCCCTCCCGTAAGATGGTCTTCCTCGGCGGTCCGCGGCAGGTGGGAAAGACGACCCTCGCCCTGTCGCTGCTCGGCAAGAACGCCGACGAGACCCATCCGGCGTACTACAACTGGGATAACCCGCTCGCGGCGGCTCGCCTGCGGCGGCTGGAGCTGCCCCCGAGTCAGCCGCTGCTCGTCCTGGACGAGATCCACAAGTATGCGCGCTGGCGAAACCTGGTGAAGGGGATCTTCGACACGGAGAAGTCCCGGCGCCGCATCCTCGTCACCGGATCGGCGCGCCTGGATTACTATCGAAAGGGCGGCGATTCCCTGGCGAATCGCTATCGCTACTTCCGCCTCCATCCGTTCTCTCTCGTGGAGCTGAACACCTCCCCGACAAAGGGCGACCTCGACGCTCTGCTCCACTTCGGCGGCTTCCCCGAGCCCCTTCTCGGTCAGGAGGAACGCGAGCTTCGTATCTGGCAGCGCGACCGAGTCTCTCGAGTCGTCCGGGACGACCTGCGCGACCTAGCAGCCTG
>CAVPWJ010000182.1:0-75195 GCA_963708955.1 uncultured delta proteobacterium | reverse complement strand
ACAGCAGTCGCTGCTCTCTTGTCGACGGTCGCTGCTCTCAACAACGCTCCAAGCCCCCTCAAAATGGGGGGCCTTACCTACCGCGAAGGAACCTCGGGCCGAAGAAGCCGAGCCAACACGCCGTGCCCGCGATCCAGAAGGCAGCGGCCCAGCCGACGTGAGCGAAATAGCTCTCGCTCACGTCGGCGGCGAGCCGGGTGGCGAGCGCGAGGCCGAAGGCGACGGCGAGCGCCACGACCACCGGCGGGCGGCCGAGCGCGAGTCGTTCCAAGCCAAGGTGACTGAGCGAGACGTGCGTCGCGACCGCGAAAGTGAGCAGCCCGAAGCCGCCGATGAAGAGGATGTGGAGCGCTGCCACGCGGTAGTCGGGGAAGAGGGCGGACGCGGCTAGCCCGATCGGCATCAT
Organism: uncultured delta proteobacterium; assembly: GCA_963708955.1. Classification (GTDB taxonomy): domain Bacteria; phylum Desulfobacterota; class Binatia; order JACPRU01; family JACPRU01; genus JACPRU01. The sequence goes on along the minus strand of CAVPWJ010000182.1, from coordinate 74,789 downwards.
CCAGACCGCCAGCCAAGCAAGGCGGCGGTGGAGCCCCGGCTTTCCCGGCGGCAGCCAGGCGCCGCCGAGACCGAGCGCCAGCGCATCGACGAGCGCGCGTAGGAGCGGCCCGCCGCGGATCCATCCCGCGGCCTCGAAGACGAAGGTCGCGAGGAATGCGAGCCCCGCGGCGGCGTAGCCGATCGCCTTGACACGCTCGCGCGGCGCGGCGCCGAGGTCCGGAGGGGGAGGAGTACCGCCCATCAGCGGAAGGATCAGGCTCCCCACGCCCACCGTGAAGCACAGGAAGACTCCCTGCTGAACGAGCAAGGGACCGAGCTGCAGCATCAACGCCCGGCCTTGTAGCGTCGGCGACCAGGCGATCAGTGCCGCGCCGGCGAGACCGTGCATCGCTCCGATCGGGATCAACACGAACGCCGCGGGCGGGCGTCTGCCCGCCGCGCGGCCGAGAAAGCGCAGCAACGCGAACCGAAGCAGCAACGCGAAGAGCGCGGCGTACGCTACCTGAGCGGCCACCCGGTTTCCGGCCGCGTCGAGCGCCGCGGTCAAGATGAGCGCAGTCGCCGCGGCGGCCATCTCGGTGATCGAGGGCGGGGGGGCCTGCGTGCGGCGGGGCAGCGCGGTCAGCAGGAAGCCGACCGCGAACGCCATTAGGAATGCCTGCGTCTGCACCAGTCCGTGGCGCTGGCACGAGTAGCTGGCGGTCAGACCGATCGCATAGAGAAGCCAGTGCCCGATTCCCACCCAGGCGAGCACGACGCCGAGCGGGAAGAAGATGCGGAAAGGCTCACGGCGCCAGGGGCCGCCGGGGCCGGCGTCACGAAACGAAGCTTCGATCTCGATCGTGACGTTGCTCATGGCGCGAGGTGGCCTTCCCGGAGTACGAGCCGAACCGCTGCGGCTTGTGTACTCCGCCGCCCTTCAATGTGCCACGGCCGCTTACCGCGGGGCGTCGCGCGCCCTAGACACCGACTGGCGCGCCTACCTCGGCGTCGATCTCGCCGACCCGCTACTGCTCATCGTCCGCGATTTGGCGCGGCGCCATCCGCTACGCGGCTTCGATGCGATCCACCTCGCCTCCGCGATGCGCCTACAGGAGCAGCTCGGTGAGGAGGTTCAGGTGATCGCCTGCGATGACCGGCTGCTGACGGCGGCTCGTGAAGAGGGCCTTCGGACACTCGACGCACGGCGTTGAGCAGCCGCAGACTTTGAACCACGTGGTTCAAACTCGGGCTCTACGTGGTCCGAAGTAGAACGATCCGATCGCGAAAACTACTTTTTACATGAGGAGCGCCGGGCAATGCGCAAGCTCGTCGCCGAGGATCTCGATCCGCGAACGCGATATGAGCTGGAGCCGTCGGCAATCCCCGACGCTCACGGGTTGACCGCGCCACGGATTCGCTTGTGCTCCGGGAAATCGAGAGGCACACTGCCGAAGAATACCCGCTACGTCGGTCCGTCATGTCATCGTCGCCACCTGCCGCCTCCTCGCGAGAAGCAACATCTGGGGTGGCAAATGCGACCCTCGATAATCTACGGACGCTGACGGCGGCGACGCTCGACGAAGCCACCGCACCGGCGGCACTTTCCGCGACGCTCGAGGCGGTGCACCTGCGTCACGGGGCGCTGCTACGCTACGACTCGGAGTCGCAGAGCCTCTCGCTGCTCGCCCACGAGGGACTCGCCCAGCCAGCGATCGACGCCATCCGCCTGGTTCGCCGCGGGGTGAGCGGCGTCTGGGACATGCCCCTCCACGCCGTGCTGCAGCGGCGCGTGTACATCATCGACCATCCGCGTGACAACCCATTCGTCCCGCCGCTCCTCCAGGGCGCGGACCAAGGTGTCCTCACCAATGCGGCGGTCCTGCCTCTGTTCGCCGCCGGGCTGGTGACCGGGGCGCTGCTGCTGGTCGGCAGCGGCAAGCGGGCCATCCACGAGACTGACGTGGTGGCGCTGCGCGAAATCGGCAAGCTGCTCGGCACGGCGATCCGCCCCCCGTCTCGTGCTCCAGCCCGGGCCCCCCACGTGCTGACCCAGCCGATCTCGGCCCCGCGGGAAGACGCGGTCCGCGACCGGGCCATGCTCACCGCGCGGATCAGCGAGCTCGAATCGCTGGTCGAATCGTCGCGCCGCCCGGTGGGGGGCAGCGCGACGTCGGCCGAGCTCGAGCGGCGGCTCGGCGAGGTATCGCGCGAGCGCGACCGCTACAAGTCCGAGGCGGCGCTCCACGAGATCTCGCTGCGCAACGCGCGGTCCGAGTGCGATCTGCTGCGCGACCAGAGCGCCACCGAAGCCGAGCGCGGCCGCAAGCTCGCGCTGGCGATAGCGCGCATGCGCGAGGAGTTGGCGTCGGCGGTGGAGAGCGGCCAGCGCTCGCTCGGCGAGATCGATCGCCGGGACCGCGCGCACGCGGAGCTGGAGCAGCGGCTGGCGACGATCGAGCGCCAGCTCGGCGAGACCGCCAGCCACGCGCACGGCGCCGAAGCCGACCGGGCCGACCTGACGGCTCGGCTGTCGGTCGCCGAGCAACAAGCCGAAACGCTGCGCCAGAGCTTGCGCGCCCGCGAGGATCAGATCGCCGAGCTGCGCGCCGAGCGCGAACAACTGACCACGTCTCTCCAGAAGACCGCGACCCGGTACCAGACGGCCGAGGACTCGATCGCGCAGCTCCGGGAGAGCTCGGAGATCACGCTGGCCGAGTTGCGTGGCCAAATCGAGTCGCTGCGACAACGCGCGGAGGGGGCGGAACGCGAGCGGGATCAGTTTGCCGCCGGGCTCGCCGGGCGCGTGGAGGTACTGCGCGAGATCGAGCGTGAGACCGAGCAGTACCGCTCGGAGCTCGCGCTCGAAAGCGAGCGCCGCCGGGTCGCCGAGGTGACCATGGCCAGCGTGATCCACGACGCCGCCGCGTTGCGCGCCGAGGCCGAGCGGATCCAGAGCGAGCGGCAGATGGCCCACGCCGAGGCCGAGCGGTCGCGCGGCGAGGCGCAGCGCCTCGCCGCGGAGATCGAGGCGCTGCGGCAGGCTTCGGCGACCGAGATCGAACGGCTGCGTGGGCAAAGCGCGGACCTCGAACGGCGGGCGGCGGCGGCCGATTCCAGCCGCAAGACGCTGGCCGCCGAGCTCGAGCATCTGCGGCCGGAGCTCGAGGCACGCGCCAAGAACGAAAGCGAGCTGCGCGCCCGCGAGGCCGCGCGCGAGGAGAACGAGCGGAAGCTCGGCTCCGAGCTGAACGATCTCCGCCCGCGCCTCGACCAGGCCGTGGAGGCGTCCCACGCCCTCACCCGCGAGCGCGACGCGCTGCTCGCCCGCGTGGCCACTCTCCAGGACACCACGGGGAACCTGCTGCGCGACGGCGAAACGCTGCGCAGCGAGCGCGAGCGTCACGCCGAGGAGATGCTCGGGCTGCGAGCAGCCGCCGAGGCACAAGCCGCCGAGCTCGAGCACTTGCGCGCGGAGGCGGAGAGCTCGCGCGCAGCCGACGCTCGGCTGCGCGCCGAGCTTGCCGCTGCGCTCGACCGGCACGGCGAGACCGCGGGTCGCGCGCAGTCGCTCGAGCGCGAGCTCGCCGCGCTACGCGGCGCGCTCGAGAGCGCGCAGTCCCGCGGCAGTGAAATCACCGCCGAGCTTGCCCGGCGAGCCCAGCGCGAGGGCGAGCTGCAGGCGGCGCTCGACGGCGCTCGGGCCGAGGCTCAGGAAGCCGAGCGCGGCCGCCGCGAGCAAGAAGCCGAGCGCAAGGATCTGGCGGCTCGCCTCCAGGAGATGGAGCAGTCGCTGCAGGGAGCGAGCGCCCACCTCGCCGAGAAGGCCAGCGAAGTCGACGTCGTCGCGGTCTTGCGGGCGACGCTGGCGAAATCCGAGAGCGCCCGCGGCTCGGCCGAAGAGGCGGTGACCCGCCTCGAGGCGGCCCTTGAATCCGAGCGCGCGGCGGCGGCTCGGTCGCGCACGGAATCGGATGCCGAGCGGGAGAACACCCGAGAGATCGTCCGCCGACTCGAAGGAGTGGAGCGCAAGCTCGCCGCATCGGAGGCCGCGACGGTCGACGCCAGCCAACAGGCCGCGCTGCTCGCCGTGGAGAACGCGGCCGCCCAGGAGACGACGCAAGCAATGGCCGCCGAGCTCGGTCGGCGCTCCGCCGAGATAAACGAGCTGTCGGTTCGTCTCGAGTCGTTGCAGCGCAGCCTCGGCGAGCGCGAGGCGGCGAGCGAGGAAGCGGCGCAGCAGACACAGCGGCTCGAAGCGGCCGCGCGGTCCTCGGCGCAGGAGATCGAGGCGCTGCGCCGGCAGGCCACGTCCACGCAGGACGAGAAGGACCGGCAGATTTACGAGCTCGATCTGCGCGCCGCCGAGGCTTCGACGCGCGCCGAGCGCCTGGCCGCGGAGCTCAAGGCGGCCGAGGACAGCCGCGCGCGCCTGCGCGAAGCGATCGGATCGCTCGAGAACGAGCGCCGCCAGGTCGGCGAAAGCACGCGCGAGACCGCCGCCCAGGCGGCGGCGCTCGAAGCCGCCGTGCGGCGCGGCCAGGCCGACGGCGAACGACTAGCCAGCGAGCTCGAGGCGGGCCGGCAGCGAATCGCCGGCCTCGAGAACAACCTGCGCGGCCTGGAAGCGGAGGGCGGGCGGTGGCGGGCGCTCGCTGAAAAGCTGCAGGGGAACCTCGAGGAGCGCGACCGGGAGATCCAGGCGCTGCGAGCGGCTTCTCGGCTGTCCGCAGCGCCGGCCGCTGCCAAGCGGCCGGCGGCCCAGTTGGCCAGCGTGCCTACGGCGAAGCCGGTGGCAACTCGCGTCGTCTCCACAGGGCCGACCAGCCGCACGGTGATCGTGCTCGACGATCCCGGTCAGGCGCTCAACGCGTTCACGCAGACCTGCAGCGGCGCCGCGTTCGAGGCATGCGCGCTGGACAACGGCACCGCGCTCAGCGAGCCGCCCGCGTACACGGCCGTCAACCTGCTCGCCGCCAGGGGCGGGCTCGAGGGGTTGCTGCGTAGCCGCACCGAGGAGCCGCTCGCTGCCTCGCGGCTGATGCTCTACGCGAACAAGCCGGGCAGCGCCAAGGGAATCGTCTTTCCCAACGTCGAATGCCTGATCCGGCCGGTCGAGGAGAACGACTTCGCGCAAGCGCTGTCGTCATTGCTCGGCCAAGGCAAGCGGGTGACGATCATCGGCGAAGAGCTCGACAGCGTGCTCAAGCTGAACGGCTGGGCGACGGCCAAAGGCTGCTCCGTCTCGAGCGCCGGCGACTTGAAACAGGGCACCGAGATCCTCGATATCGTCAAGCCGGACCTAATCGTGTTCGATTTCTCTCGCCTCGGCGGCGAAGGCGCCGGGCTCGTCGTCAAGGCGCGTCGCTCGAACCGCCTCGAAGCGCTGCCGGTGCTGCTGGTGCTGCCGCCGGGGGCGCAGAGCCCGAGCGCGGCATTCTTCTTGAAGCGCCTGACGGCGCTTGCGGAAGAGACGCCGCTCGATTTCGCTCCGGTGGTCCGACGGCTCGTCCCGCCCGAAAAGGCGTGAGCCCGACGGCGCCTCCCGGGCAAAATTGACAGGCCACTCCCGGGCGAGCATAAACGCCCGATTCTCACGCTCCGGAGGTTCATCCGCCGATGGCGATCATCCGCAAGAAGACCGGCAACTTCCTCGATGACTTTCTCGTCGGACAAACCTTCCGACACCGCCGCGGCAAGACCGTGACGGAGGGCCTGTTCAACGCCTTCAGCGAGTTCGCCATGACCACCAACCCGCTGTCGAAGAATCGGCGCTACGCGCGGGCCTACGGGTTTCGCGATCTGGTGGTGCCGCCGGGGCTGGTGATGAACGTCGCCTTCAGCCAGACCGTGGAAGACGTCTCCGAGAACGCGCGCGCGAACCTGGAGTACATCGGCATGCGCTTCGGCGCGCCGGTCGTCGTCGGCGACACCATCGAAGTCGAGACTACGGTCCTCGGCGTCAAGCCCTCGTCGAAGGATCCCGACCGCGGCATCGTGCACGTCCGCTCGAGCGGCCGGAATCAAGACGGCGCACTGGTGATCACGTTCGAGCGCAAGGTCCAGGTGTGGAAGAGCGACCCGGCGGCAAAGGTCGATGACGCGGCGATCCCGTCGCCCCACGTCGATTGCTCGCTCGAGCTGCCGTCCTACGACGAGAAGCGCGACTACCGATCCCTCGCCCACCTCTCCTCGCCGGACGGTTACTTCGAGGATCTGGCGGTCGGCGACACGATCGAGCACTCGCGGGGGCGCACGATCACCACCGAGCACATCGCGCTCACCGCGCAGCTCGACAACACTTCGCAGATCCACTGCAACCAGTTCTTGATCGACCAGAGCCCCGGGCGCTACCTCGGCGGCCAGCTCGTCGTCTACGGCGGCATCGCCTTCGACGTGTTCCTCGGCTTGTCTTCGCCGGACGTGGGCGAGAACTCGCTCGGCGACGTAGAGTACACGACGGGGCGTCACAGCGGCCCGGTGTTCGCGGGCGATACGCTGTTCGCGTCAACCGAGATTCGCGGCCAGCGCGACTTTCCCGGCCGGGCCGACCTCGGCATCGTCGAGACCACGCTGCGCGGCTTCAAACCGGTGAAGAAAGGCGAGAGCTGGGAGCGCGCCGAGGTGTTCCAGCTCGAGCGCTCGATCGCGCTGAAGCGTCGGTCGCACTACGCCTGAACGCCGGCGGCCGCCCCTCTCACTGCTCCTCCTCCCAGTCCTCGTCGTCGCCTTCTTCGCCAGGGCCGGGAGTCGTCGTCTTCGCGCTCGGCTCTCCGGTGGACGGCGTCGGTCGCTCGGGGTGCCGTGCCTTGTCGACCTCCGCGGCGCTCGGGCAAGCGCCGCAATCGAGCCGCTCCCGCCACCACGGCGGCTGCGTGCCGTAGCGCGCGCGAACCTCCGCGCCGAGCGCAGCGAAGCTCGTCCACAGCTCGGCGAACTGCTTCAACTGCTGGCGCTCTTGGCGGCGCAAGCGGCGCAGCGTCTCGCCCTTCTCGTGATCGAACTGCGCGGCGGCGAGCAGCGCGTCGCGCTGCGCGTCGAGCGAGGCCTGAGCGGAGCGCGGGTCGCGCGTCACCGCCGGCACCCAGGCCTCGAAGTGCTTCTCCTCCGCCCGGTCGAGCTGCTGGCGGGTCTCCACCAGCTCGCGTCCGGCAGCGGTCAGCTTGCGCTCGATCTCGCGCCGCCGCAGGCTCGCCTCGATCGAAAACTTCTCGTCGGCCGTCGGCTCCCGCCCGCTCATCACCCCAACTTTACCGCCACGCACGCCGGCGCCGGCCGAACCGGTGATGCTGTAGTGCAGGTTGCCGTCGGCGTCGCGCCACTTGCGGATCTCGTCCGCTCCCACGCGGGCGCTCACGAGCGCGCCGAGCAGCACGAGTGAGAGGCTCGTGTTGAATTCGCGGGTTCTAGCCACTAGTCTCGTCTCGCGGCATTCACCGCGACGCGGTAAGGAGAGCCCCGCCATGGTGGAGAAGACCATCGACCTCATCGGCACTTCGGCGATCGGCATCGAGGATGCGGTCAACCTCGCCATCAAGCGCGCCGCGCTCACCGTGAAGCAGATCCGCCAAGCGAAGGTGCTCGAAGCCGTCGCTTTGGTCGAGAACGATGCGGTGATCCGCTGGCGGGTCCGCGTCGAGGTGACGTTCGTGATCCAGGACCAGACTCACGAATAGCCGATGTCCGAGCCAACCGACGTCAAGGTCCGAGAAGTCGCTCACGGATTCCACCTGATCCACCTACCGTTGCCGATGAAGCCGACGATCGTCAACGTCTATCTGATCGACGGCGGATCGGAATGGGCGCTGATCGACACGGGCATGAGCACGCCGGAGAGCCGCGCCGCTTTCCGCGCCGCGCTCGACCAGGTCGGGTGCCGGCCGGAGCAGATCGGCAAGATCGTCTGCACGCATCACCATCCCGATCACTTCGGCACCTCGCACCCCTACCGCGAGCTCTGCCACGCCGAGGTCTTTCTCCACCCCCTCGAGGTCGATCTCGTCGCCACGTACCTGCCGCAGCCGCGCAGCGCGGAGACGTTTCGCTTCTTCGAGCGAAACGGCATCCCGATCGAAGACTTCGCGAACCTGCCGAGCCCCGGCGAGTTCTGGAAGGACATGTACGCGCCGGCGAAGCCGGATCGTCCGCTGGCCGATCAAGACCGCATCTCCGTCGGCGAGCGCACGATGGAGGTGGTATGGACGCCGGGGCACACCCCGGGTCACTGCGTGATGTACTTCCGCCGCGAAAAGGTGGTGGTGGTCGGCGATCATTTGCTGCCGAAGATCACGCCGCACGTCGGCATCTCCTCCGACCCCGCGGGAAACCCGCTCGGCGACTTCCTCGCGTCGCTGCGTAAGATCGGAGATCTCGACGTCGAGACCGTTCTTTCGGCTCACGGCGCCGTCTACCACGACCACCGTAAGCGCGTCACTCAGCTCCTCGAGTTCCACGAATATCGCATGCAGGTGATGCTCGATCTCGCCCGCGGCCGGCCGCGCACCGCTTACGAGATCGCGATCGAGGCCTTCGACCTGACGCCACAGAGCCCGTACCAGCAGCAGTTCCCCGCCACGTTCGAGACGCTTGCGCATCTCGAGCACATGCGGCGAGACGGCCGCGCCGAGAAGGTCGAGAAAGACGATCGAGTAGTGTGGCGCGCCACGCCGGTCCGATGATCGACCACGGCACAATCTACTTACTCCCGCACGAAGACATGAGATTCGATGCCTCGATAGGCCGACGGCGTTTCGGTGACCGCTGCGCGGCCACGCGGAGGTGATGATGAGATGCCCGCGATTTCGCCTGCTGTTCGACTGGCCCGCGTTCGAAGCCACGCTGCGCGCGGCAGCCGCCCGGCGCGGGTGGGGCGACGGCCAGATCGGCGCCGCGCTCGCGCGCGACCGGTTGTGCACCATCGACGTCGACGACATCGAGGTCCACCTCGACTGGCACGAGCAACTCGGTTTCGCGGCGACGAAGACTGGCGCATCGGAAGGCTGAGGTTACAATGGCTGCGGCAGACTCCCTGACCATCCACTTTCGTCCCGAGATCGAACACCCCACGCTGGTGATGGCATTCTCGGGGTGGAGCGATGCGGGATCGGCCGCGACCGCCGCCGTCCAGTACGTCGCGGCTCGTCTCGAGGCGCAGAAGTTCGCGTCCATCGACGGAGAGGAATTTTTCGACTTCACGGTGCAGCGTCCGCTGGTGCGGCTGGGCGATCAGCAGATCCGGCACCTGCAATGGCCGGGGTGCGAGTTCTCGGCGGCGCACAACCTGATCTTCGCGGTCGGGCCCGAGCCGCACCTGCGCTGGAAGACGTTCTGCGGGAACGTCGTTCGTCTCATGGAAGAGCTGAAAGTGGAACAGGTGGCTCTGCTCGGCGCGTTCCTCTCCGAGGTCATGTACACCGATCCGGTGCCGCTCACCGGCTTCGCCTCCGATCCGGCGCTGCTCGATCGTCTGAAGGTATCCGCAACCGCCTATCAGGGCCCGACCGGGATCGCCAGCGCGCTCGCCGACGGCGTATACCGCAAGGGGCTACCGCTGTTCAGCCTGTGGGCGGCCATTCCCCACTACATCGCCGGAACGCCGAACCCGCGCGGCGCCCTAGCGCTGTTGCTGAAGCTTCGCGAGTGGATCGATCTGCCGATCGACATGGCGCCGCTCGAATCCGCCGCCGCCACCTTCCAGGCTCAGCTCCTCAAGGCCGTCGAGAGCAACGCCGAGCTCTCGAGCTACATCCAAGGCATGAAAAAGGACGAGACGTCGCACTGACGGCCGCGCGTCGGCCGCTCGCGTTCGGAGATCGACGATGCCCGACAAGTTCCTGCGGATGACGCCAGCGCTGTACCGCTATGTCGTCGAGCACGGTGCGCGGCAAGACGACGTCTTGCGCCGCCTCGCGGAGGAGACGGCGGCGCTTGGATCGATCGCGGCCATGCAGATCGCGCCGGACCAGGGTGCGCTGCTCACCCTGCTCGTCCGCTCGATCGGCGCGCGTCGTGCCGTCGAGGTCGGAACCTTCACCGGCTACAGCGCGATCTCCATCGCCCGCGGCCTTCCCGACGACGGGCGCCTGCTCTGCTGCGACGTCAGTGAGGAATGGATCGCCGTCGCCCGCCGTTACTTCCGGGAGGCCGGCGTGGATCGCAAGATCGATCTGCGCATCGCGCCGGCACTCGACACCCTACGGTCGTTGCCGCTGAACGAGCACTTCGATTTCGCCTTCATCGACGCCGACAAGTCGTCCTACCAGAGCTACTACGAAGAGATCCTGCGGCGGCTGCGCCCCGGCGGGCTGATCGGCATCGACAACGTCCTGTGGGGCGGCGGCGTCGCCGACCCCACGGATCAGTCGGAGACGACGCAGATCATCCGCGCGCTGAACGAGCACATCGCCAGCGACGACCGCGTCGATCTCGCCCTGGTCCCGATCGCCGACGGCCTCACCCTCGTCCGCAAGCGGTAGAGCGGGGAAACTCCGTCCGGGGGGATGAACTGCGAAGCAGATCCATCCGCACCCGCCCCCCGCTACCCCTTCCCGTCTTGCAGCAAAGTCATGAATTCCTGGCGCGTCGCTTGATGCGTGCGAAACGTGCCGAGCATCGCGCTCGTCACCACCAGCGAATTCTGCTTCTCGACCCCGCGCATGCGCATGCACAGGTGCTCGGCCTTGAGCACCACGCCGACCCCGAGCGCGTCGAGCTCTTCCATCAGCGTGCTGGCGATTTGCGTGGTCATCCGCTCCTGTACCTGTAGCCGGCGGGCGAAGACCTCCACCAGCCGAGCGAGCTTCGAGAGGCCGATGATGTGGCGCTTCGGAATGTAGGCGACCTGCGCGCGGCCGAAGAACGGTAGCAGGTGATGTTCGCAGAGCGAGAAGAAATCGATGTCGCGGCAAAGGATCATCTCGGAGTAGTCCTCGACGAACAGCGCTCCGTTGATGATCGCCTTGGGATCCTGGTGATAGCCGCTCGTCAGATACCCGAGAGCGCGCGCCACCCGCATCGGCGTCTTCGTCAGGCCCTCGCGCGCGGGATCCTCGCCGAGCCTCTCGAGGATCGACCGCACCTGCGGCTCGATCTTCGGCAGCGTCGATGCGCGCGCGAGACGGAGGCGCCCTTTGCGGTTCCGCACGGCCTTCATTCGTTGACCTATAGCTCGGAATTCGGGCGGAGTCAGCACGGGGCCCGGGCGAGGGGCTACTTACCCTTCTTCTCGACGGCCTTGACCTTTTGATACTTGCGATAGTCGTAGCCGGTGGCCATCGCCATCAGCAGGCCTTCCATGCCGCCGTCTTCCTCACGGCGCAGGATGCGCAGGCGGTCGTAGAACTCCTGGAAGTCCTTGCTGGCCCGCAAGCGCTCGTCGAGCGGCCGCAGGAAGAAGTCCTTCAGGCGGGTGATCGTGAAGCGCAGCGCCGAGAAGCGCAGCTCGTTCGGAAACGCGTCCCACTCAGCGAGCGACAGCGTTCGCAGCGACTCGTAGCCGGCGATCAGCGCCTCGAAGCGAGGGAGATGGTACTTGCCCTCGACGAAGCACAAGGCGTTCACGGCCGTGGCGATGTCGTAGACAAACTTGCCGCGGCAGGCGGCCTCGAAGTCGAGGACGCCGACCACCTTGTCGCCCTTGAACAGCAGGTTGTCGCCGAACAGGTCGCCGTGGATGACCCCCTTGGGCAGCTTCCCTTCGAGGTAGTAGTGAAGATACTCCACTTCCTCGTCCAGGGTGCGCGTCACCTTTTTGAAGTAGCCGGGAAGCTTGTCGCGTATGTCGCGGTACAGCTCGAAGACGCGATCAAAGCTGAAGCGATTCTCGATACCCTTCTTGTATCCCTTGCCGATCAGATGGAGCGATGCGAACTCGCGCCCGACGTCCTCGAGCTGTCCCGAGGAGAACTCGCTCGAATCGAAAGTATTGCCCTCGATATGTCGATAGAGAGAGATACATTTACCGCCGAGATCCCGGTACTGCCGCCCCTTGCGGTCGCTGAGCGGCTGCGGGCAAGGGAAAGCGTGCTTGCGGAGGAAGAGCAGGAGGTCGATCTCGCGCTTGACCTCCAGCTCGCTCTTCACTTCGTCGATCTTGAGGAGGTATTTTCCTCTCGCCGTGTTGAGGAAATAGTGCGTGTTGATCGAGCCGCTCGCAACTCCGTCGCTGACCAGCAGCTTGCCGAGCCCGTAGTCCTCTACGATTCTTGCAAGCTCTTCACGATCGATCAGTGTGTAGACGGCCATGGCTACCTCCCCACTCGCCTCTCCACCGTCCCGCTGCACGCGGAGCATAGGGCCGTATATTCTTGAATGTCAAGGTTTTTTTCGCCGCTCGTCTTTCTGGGGCACGGCCCGCAAGGGGTCCGGCACGCCGTTCGCTAAGGGAGGCCACCGAAATTGGCGGGGGACGGTCGAGCTCGGACACCGACCTGCGGACAGAGATCGAGAAGCGCACAACCGCCGCACTGCGGCTTGCGTGCAGAGCAAACTCTGCGCCCATGATGAATCAGCCGGTGGCAGAACGCCGTCCAGCGTTCCGAAGGAAGTAAACCTTTCACGTCCCGTTCAATTTTGTCCGGCTTGCTTGTTTGCGTGAGGCCGAGCCGATTCGTCAGCCGATTGACGTGGGTATCCACGAACACCGCCGGCTGACCAAAAGCGGTCCCGACCACCACGCTTGCCGTTTTGCGGCCTACTCCTTGCAATGAAATGAGCTCGTCGATCGTCTCCGGCACGCGACCGGAGAACCTCTCGACGACGGCGCGGGCGGCAGCGCGGATCGCTTTCGACTTCTGACTGAAGAAGCCCGTCTTGCGCACGAGCTGCTCAACTCGTTCCTGCGGCGCCCGCGACAGCGCCGCCGGGTCGGGGAACTCCTCGAACAGCGCCGGCGTCACCTGGTTCACCATCTTGTCGGTGCACTGCGCGGAGAGGATGGTCGCGACCAGCAGTTGCCACGGAGAGCAGAAGTCGAGCTCGCAGGTCGCGTCGGGATAGGTCTCGGCGAGCCGTTCGGCGATGCGCTGCGCACGTTCGCGACGAGCCGCCGCCGTCTCGCGCCGCGGAACGCCCGTTTGCTTCTTCTTCACGCCCACCTCCTCTGCTCCCCCACCGCCGAACCCGGGCGCTCGACGTACTCGCGCGCACGGCGTTCTTCCACGACCTTGCTCCACCCGAGCTCGCTCGCCATCAATGCGGCGGTGGTCTGGGCGGCGCCGACGCCGCCATCGGCATTTCGTAACGCCACTCCCGTGCGCCGCCGCAGCACGTCCTCGATCCGCACCGCCAACTCGGTGCGGGCAGCGAACGCCGCTTCGGCCTGGGCATCGGGAGATCCGGGGGACAGCGGCGCGGCGAGTGCCGCCTCCGCATCGACGATCGCCAGCACGGCGCCGGCCCGCGAGCCATAGCGCGCTCGCAGGTGAGCGGCGAGGTCGCCGCTCGAGGCATCGATCACCGGGCTCACCGCGCCGGGCAGCGGGCGACGGTCGGTTCCGGAATGGCGCTTGACGTCGATCCCGTGCTCCCTGCGCAGCCGCCGGGCCACCACGTCGACGACTTTGACCGCCACCCGACGGTAGGTGGTGAGCTTGCCGCCGCCAAGCGAGATCAGACCCGAGGCGCTCTCGAACAACGCTTCCTCGCGCGACACTTCGGACGGCGCCTCGCCGACCGATCCGCCGACCAGCGGCCGCAGGCCGGCGAAGCTCGCCACCACGTCGCGCTCGTCGAGGCGCGCCTGGGGAAAGTAGAAGTCGAGCGTCTCGAGCAGATAGGCCAGGTCCCGCGGCTCGACGGTCAGGCGGTCCGGAGATCCATCGAAGTCGGTGTCGGTCGTGCCGACCAGCGTTTGCTCCTCCCACGGGATGACGAACAAGATCCGCCCGTCGCGCACCGCGTTCAGCACGATGGCGTTGCGGTTGCCGACGCGCGCTCTCGGTAATACGAGGTGCACTCCCTTGGTGAGACGCAGTACGGGCGGCGCCGCGGGATCGTCGAGTGCGCGGATGCGGTCGAGCCACGGGCCGGCCGCGTTGACGGTCGATCGCGCGCACACGCGGAAGCTTCCACCCTCGTCGTCGAGATCGCGCAGCAGCGCGCCGCCGAGGCGGCCGCCGTCCTTCTCGAGAGCCTCGACGCAGACGTAGTTGAGGCACGTCGCCCCGGCTTCCTCGGCGGAGAGCACGGTCTCGAGCACGAGCCGCGAGTCGTCCGTCAGGCAATCGTAGTAGAGCGCGCCGCCGCACAGGCCTTCGCTCCGCAGCCGAGGCTCGATCGCCGCCGCCTGCGCGCCGGGCACGCTGCGATGCCGCTCGATGTTGCGAAACGCGGACAGCACGTCGTAGAGTAGCAGGCCGGCGCGGAGCTTCCACGGGCGCAGCGCCCCCCCTCGATACATCGGAAAGAAGAAGCGCAGCGGCCGAACGAGATGGGGCGCGAGGCGGCGCCGCAGCAGGTCCCGCTCTCGCGACGCTGCGAGGACGAGGCCGAAGTCGCGGGTCTCGAGATAGCGGAAGCCGCCGTGAATGAGCTTGGAGGAGCGGCTGCTGGTCCCGCTGGCGAAGTCGCCCTTGTCCACCAACGCGGTACGGATTCCGCGCAGCGCCGCTTCGCGGGCGATGCCGGCACCGTTGATGCCGCCGCCGATGACGAGCAGGTCGAACGTCTCTTCGCGGAGGTGCCGGAGCTTTGCGCGGCGCAGCTCGGCGGCGGCGCTCATCGGATGCCGAGCGTCTTGTGCGCCTGCGGCAGCACGCGGACGTCGCCAACGTGCCGGCAGGCGATTTCGTAGAAGCAATCGAGGCGCCCGGGCGAGACCTGCATCCGGGCTTGCAGCGAAACGATCGGCTGCAAGAACAGAACGACATCGCGGCTCACCGCGCCAACCAACCGCGCCGCCGTGTCGAGCTCGTCGTCGAGCGTGTCTTCGTCGACCGGAACCTTCACGTACACGCTCTTCTCGACGCTCTTGCCGAGAAACTCCGCGTGTTGCTTCCACAGCGCCGGCTCGCCCGAGCTCGACGGCAGCTTGACATCCATGCTGACGATGTCGACGAATGGCAGCACCGCCGCCAGCCGGTCGGGATAGCTACCGTTGGTCTCCAGCAGTACGGGCATGGCGGGGCGGAGCGCGGCGAGCAGGTCGGCGAGGAAGCTCGACTGCACCAGCGGCTCGCCGCCGGTAATGGCCAGCGCGTGAAGCCCAGGGAGGGCGAGAAACGGCGCGAGCAAGCTCGCGAGATCGGGGGCCGCGAGCGGGCTCGCGACCTCGCGCTTCCCTCCGTCGGCGTGGTGGATCGTGCAGCGGGCGGTGCGCTCGAGACTGTCGGGTGTGTCGCAGTACCGGCAGCGCAGATTGCACCCTGCCATGCGCAGAAACACGTGGCGCCGCCCCGCATACAAGCCTTCGCCCTGAAAGGACGAAAAGATCTCGGAGACGTAGCCCTTGAGCATCGGAAGGATCCCAAGTTAGCACGCCGCGTCACGGCCGGCCACGAGGCTTCCCGAGGATCGCGGTCGCGGCGGTCGACTGGATGATCCTACGTGCCGTCCATCTCGGACGCCCCACTACCGCCCGCTGATGCGGCAGCCGAACGACGGCAAGGCGTGGTAGGCTAACTGTCTTCTTCGACGTCCGCCGATCCGATTCGCCGGAACGCTCCGAGATCCTCGGCGCGGCGATTGCGCTTCGCTTCAGTCTCCCGCTCCGACTGACACTGCACGCACAGGCGGGTGAACGGCATCGCCCTCAGCCGCTCCAGGGTGATCTCGCCTTCGCAGCTCTCGCAAATGCCGTAGATGCCTTCCTCGATACGATCGAGTGCTTGATCGATCGACGCCAGCTTCGAGCGGTCGCGGTCGGAGAGCAGATAGTTGATCTCGCGGTCGCGCTCCTCGCTGGCGACGTCGTAGGTGTCACGCCCATCGTCCTTCTGCCCTTCGCGATCCTCCTTCAGACCGTCGCGAAGGCCCCGCAGGGCCTGAGCCTTCATGTCGAGAAGCGTTTCCTTGGCTTGCTTCAAAAATGCTTTTCTAACGGTCAATGCCGAACCCTCTGCTGTCGATTTGGGGTCCTTGAGTTAAGGTTCAAGGGTTACGCTGTCAACCCCCGAAAGGGTATCGAGGGTTTCGATGCCCGCCCGACGTCCATGCAAGTCGTAGTCGCTCGATCCGGTGATGCGAACCACGGTCATCTCGCCGGGCGCGAAGCCGCCTTCGAGGAAGACCACGCCGTCGATCTCCGGAGCCTGGCCCGCGGTCCGGCCGTACGAACGCCCGTCGTCGTCCTCACCGCAGGCGAGCACCGGCACCACCCGTCCAACCCACCGCGCGTTCTTCCGCCTGGAAATCTCCCGCTGGAGCCGCATCAGCCGATGCCAGCGCCCTTCCTTGACGGCTTCGGTGACCTGCCCGGCCATCGCGCCGGCCTCGGTGTTCTCCTCCTGCGAATAACGGAACACGCCGACGCGATCGAACTCGAGTTCGCTCACGAAGCGGCAGAGGTCCGTAAAATCCTCCTCGGTCTCTCCTGGAAACCCGACGATGAACGACGTCCGCAGCACCACCTCGGGCACTCGCGCGCGGACCCTCTCCACCAGCCGGCGAAGTAAGTCGGCCGAGCGCTCGCGGCGCATGGCCCGCAGCATCCGATCCGAGCCGTGCTGCAGCGGCATGTCGACGTACGAGCATACCTTCGGCTCGTCGGCTACGGCATCGAGCAGCTCGCCGGTCACGTAGTTCGGATAACAATAGAGAAGCCGGATCCAGTCGATGCCCTCGACGCGCGCGAGCGCGCGAACCAGATCCGCGAGCGCGGAGCGGCGCTCGAGATCGCGCCCATAGGCGGTCAAATCCTGGGCGATGAGGTTGAGCTCGCGGACGCCTTGCGCCGCGAGGCCATCGGCCTCGGCCACCAGATCGTCGAGCGGCCGGCTCTCGTGCCGCCCGCGGATCTTGGGAATGATGCAGAACGCGCAGCGGTGGTTACAGCCTTCGGAGACCTTCAGATACGCCGAAAACGACTGCTGCGTGAGGATTCGCGGCACGCTCGCGTTCGGCAGTACGTGCTGGGCACCGACGTAGGCAGGCGGAGCACCGGCCGGCGAACGACCGAGGTCGCGGAGCAGCTCGGGCAGTCGCAGGAAATCCCCCGTGCCGACGAACGCGTCGACCTCGGGAAGCTCCGTGGCCAACTCTCTCCCGTAGCGTTCCGCCAGACACCCGGTGACCACCAGCTTGGCCCTCCCCTCCTCGGTCTTGTGGCGGCCCATCTCGAGGATCGTGTCGATCGATTCCTCCTTGGCCGGCTGGATGAAGCTGCAGGTGTTGACGATCAGCACGTCCGCCTGCGACGGATCGAGCGTAACCTCGTAGCCTTCGGCGACCAGCTTGCCGAGCATCACCTCGGCGTCCACTTGGTTCTTGGGGCAGCCGAGGCTCGAGAGATGGACCTTGCGAGACATACAGGGACCGCGTCTTATAGCAGTGGGAGACGCTGCATGAAACTACGCCTGGTGACGTCGAACGGCATTCGACTACGCACCGCCGAAGCCGGCGCGGGGCCGCTCGTGCTGCTGCTCCACGGGTTTCCGGAGTCCTGGTACTCGTGGCGTCACCAGATTCCCGCGCTGGCGGCGGCAGGGTTTCGCGTCGTCGCCCCCGACCAGCGCGGCTACGGCGGCAGCGACACGCCGGCAGCGATCGAAAGCTACGACATCCTGCACTTGGTCGACGACGCCGTTGGCATCCTCGACGCGCTCGGCGAAGAGCGCGCCGTCGTCATCGGTCACGACTGGGGCGCGTCGGTCGCCTGGCACTGCGCGCTGCTCCGCCCCGAGCGCTTCCGCGCCGTCGCCGCACTCTCCGTACCCTACGTCGGCCGCGCGCCGGCTCGCCCGCTCGATCTCATGCGCCGGTTGGCCGCAGACCGATTCTTCTACATCGTCTACTTCCAGGAGCCAGGCGTGGCGGAGCACGAGCTCGAAACCGACGTACGCTCGACGCTGCGGCGCTTTCTCTATACGGCTTCCGGCAACGTCACCGAGCCGCTCGATTTCTGGCAGAAGCCGGCGACTGCGAGATTCCTCGACGGCCTGCCCGATCCGAAGACCCTGCCGAGCTGGCTCACCGAGGAGGATCTCGACTACTATACGGGCGAGTTTCGCCGCACGGGGTTTCGCGGCGGCCTCAACTGGTACCGCAATCTCGACCGCAACTGGGAGCTCACCGCGGAGCTCGCCGGCCGCCGGATCGAGCAACCGGCGCTGTTCATCGCCGGCGAGCGCGACGCCGTGCTGGCGATGATCCCGCCGGACGCGATGCGTCCGGCGGTTCCCAACCTCCGGGACCTCCGGTTGATTTCCGGCTGCGGCCACTGGACCCAGCAGGAACGGCCCGCGGAAGTGACTGCGGCGCTGATCGGGTTCCTGCGCTCGCTCTGATCCAGCACGGCAGAATTTCGGCGTTTCACACGAAAATCCGAGATCCGAGGACTCGGCGGGCAACCGTCGTTTGGTTGCGGCTGCGAGGCCGCGCTGAGCGGCCCAGCGCAGAGCCCGGCGACACCCGCGCCGACGACGAGCGCGTGTCGGTCTGCCCGGGGGCGCTCACTCGACGCCGAGCAGCGCGGGAAGCTCGGTCAGGTTGCCGATCGTGAAGTCGGGCGGCTCCACGTCGGGGGGAAACTCTCCCTTGTTGTCCGACAACCAAGCCACCGGAATGCCCGCCGCCCGGGCGCCGGCCACGTCCTCGCGCGGCGTGTCGCCGACGAACAGGACGTCGGCGGGCTCGAGATCGAGGCGGCGGAGCAAGCTCGCGAAGATTTCCGGATGGGGCTTTCGCAGCCGAACCTCGGCCGAGATCATCACGATCTCGAAATGGTTCGAAACGCCGGTGTCGGCGAGGATCTCTCGTCCGGTGCGCGCATCGTCGAAGTTGGAGAGCAATCCGAGGCGATAGAGTCGGGCGAGCCGCGACACCACGGCCGCGTATCCCGGCGGCGCCGCCGTCACCGAGCGCACCGCCGCCATGTGCGTGCGCGTCAACTCCTCCGCCAGCGCGGCGATGCTCGCCGCCGCCGGCCGCAGCCGCTCGAGCGTGCGGCGGAAGCGCTCCGTACAGGTGATCTCGATCGCGGCAGCGCGGCGCTCGGCGTCGACCTCGGAGAGGACCTTCCCGTACGCTTCCACGAACGCCTCGACGCGAAACCCGTCGCCCAGGCCGCTCTCGAGCGCCGGGATCAGCCACGGAATCGTGGTGTGCACTCGCCTCCCGCCGATCTCCATCTCGGGCAGGCGCTGCGGGCTCCAGCGCACCAGCGTGTCGAAGAGATCGAGCACCACCGCCGCAAACCGCCGCTCAGCCACCAGCCTCCTCCAGCGCTTGGTCGATCTCCTGCCGCACCCACGGATCCGCCTCTCGCGCGCGCCGGACACTCAGCGCGGCGATTGCGCCGAGCCGGCCGAGCGCCCACGCGGCATGCCCGCGCACCAGCGGCTCGTCATGGTCGAGCGCGCGGGCGAGCGGCCCGACCGCGCTCGGGCCGCCGACGTTGCCGAGCGCCACACAAACGTTGCGCAAGAATCCCGCGTACTTCGCGCGCAGGATCGGCCGGCCCGCGAAGCGGGCGCGGAACTCCGCCTCACCGACCGCGAGCAGCTCGACGAGGTCGGGAAAGGCGGCGTCCGCGTCGGCAGCGGCGAACTCCGGGAGGCCTTCGCCGCGCGCGGGCTCGTTCACCGGGCAGGCCTCCTGGCAGAGATCGCAGCCGAACACCCAGTCGCCGATCCGCGAGCGCAAATTCCGCGGAATCGGGCCGCGATTCTCGATCGTGTGGTACGCGATGCAGAGGTCGTTCACCAGCTCGTACTCGGCGCCGAGCGCCCCCGTCGGACAGGCCGGCAGGCAGCGACTGCAGGCGCCGCAGCTCTGTGGCGCCGGCGGATCGGGCTCGAAGCACGCGGTGGTGAGGATCGCCGCGAGGAACGTGTACGAGCCCACGCCCCGCGTGAGCAGCATGGTGTTCTTGCCCTGCCAGCCGAGCCCGGCCGCACGCGCGTAGGCACGCTCGGCGAGCGGACCATGGTCGACCATCAGGCGGCTCCGCGATCCCGGAACGTGCTCGGCGATCCAGCCGAGCAGCGGACGGGCGCGGCTCTCGAGCACGCGGTGGTAGTCTCGGCCCCAGGCGTAGCGAGCGATCCGACCGCGCAGCCGGCCAGGCCGCAGCGCCGGCGCCGCGGTACGGTACGAAGCCGCGAGCAGCACGACCGATCGCGCACCGGGAAGCGTGCGGCGCGGGTCGGTGGCACGCAGCACGCGCGCCTCGTCGAACCAGGCGAGGCCCGAGAACGAGCCGCGGCGCAGCCGCTCCAGGGTGATCGCCCGCGCCTGCGCGTCTTCCTCCGCCGCCGCGACCGCGAGGCCGAGGAAGCCTTGGCGTCGCGCCAAGGCGACGAGCTCGGCCTGGTCACGGGGATTCCCGACCGGCTCGGGTCGCACCTCCGGCACGGATTCGAGCGCGCCGCCCGTCATCGTTCCTCGATGATCGCGACACTCGCAGCGGTCCGCCGCGAGTGTCTGCTCGATGGCCTATTCGTGCCCATACCTCTCGTGTGGCCTCGAGGGCAGGAAGGCCTTCAACTCGTCGACGGCGGTGCGCTCGTCCAGCGCGTAGTCCGAGACGTAGCTCGCCCGCGCCAGGAGATGCGTCGCCGCCGGCGTGGTCAGGAACTGGAAGAAGATCGCCAGCGCGCCGCGGAACGGTACCGAGATCTCGTGCGGGGCGAAGTCCACGATCGCCGCGATGATCAGCAGCGAGACGCCGAGGGTCCCGGCCTTGCCGGCCGCGTGCATCCGGCAAAAGACGTCCGGGAAGCGGAGAAGGCCCACGCAGGCGACAACGGTGAGGAACGTGCCGAGCACCATCGTCACCGCGACGACGAACTCCGGGTAGCTCGGCATCAGAAGATCTTCCCCTTCTCGAGGTAGCGCGCGATCGCGACCGAGCCGAGGTATCCGACGAGCGTCAGCACCCAGACGGCGTCGAAGTAGAGGTCGGAGCCCCAAATCATGCAGAGGATGCAAATGATGCCGATGAAGACCATCGTCAAGGTGTCGAGCGCGACCGCGCGATCCGCGGCGCTCGGGCCGATCAGCACGCGGTAGAGACAGAGCGCTCCGCCGACGAAGAGCGCCGCCAGGCAGACGATCGACACGGCGTAAAGGAACGGGCTCACGGGCACTTCCGCGGCGGCCATCCTCCGGGCCGCGTCCACTTAAGAATGTTCGCCTCGAGGGTCTCCTTCACGTCGCGGCGCACGGCGTCGGGGTCGTCGCCCACGTTGAGGGCGTGGATGATGATCTTGCGTTCCTCGCGCTCGACGTGCACCGAGATCGTACCCGGCGTGAGCGTGATCGAGTTCGCCAGACAGGTGATCTCGAAGTCGGTCTCGCAGTCCATGTCGAGGGCGAGGAAGCCAGGCCGGAAGCGCAGGCCGGGCTGGAGGACGACCTTGGTAACGTCCACGGTCGACTGTGTGAGCGCCCTCAGGAAGATGTAGCCGTAGCGGAGAAAGTACCAGAGCCGGAGGATCATGGCCGGGTCTCCGCGGGCGGGTGCGCCGCCGTCAAGAGCGGCCCCATCCCGAGCACCGCCGCCTGGTAGGCGCGCGGATCGACGAGGTCGCGCGCGGCGTCGCCGGCGAGGCGAAAGAAGGGCTCGGCGCAGACTCCCATGAGGACGGTGAAGGCGACGAGCACGGCCGTCGGCACCATCATGCCCCGGTAGGCGTCGGCGGCGGCGGAGCGCGCCGGCGCGCGCCAGAACGCGTACGACCAGATCTTACTCATCGAGTAGAGCGTCAAGAGGCTCGTCACGAGCGAGACCATCACCACGATCCCGTGGCCGCCGGCGAGGCCGGCGCGCACGAGCGCGAGCTTCGCGAGGAACCCGCTGAACGGCGGCATGCCGGCGAGGGAGAATGCGGCCACGAGGAAGAGTCCCGCCACGCCCGGCGCGACATCGAGGACGCCGCCCATCTTCTCGAGATCCAGCGAGCCGCAGACCCGGCCCGCGATACCGCCGATCAGGAACAGGCTCGATTTCACGATGATGTGGTGCACGACGTAGAAGATGGTCCCCGCGACCGCCATCTCCGCCACGTCCGCTCCGCCGGCGGCCAGGCCGATGCCCATGACCATGTAGCCTACCTGGCTGATGATGTGCCACGAGAGGATCTTCCGGACTTCCCATTGGCACATCGCTCCCAGGACGCCGAGGAGCATGGTGAATCCCGACAGGATGAGGAGCACCTCGAGGACCAGCTCGGCGCCGGGCTGGCGGAAGCACAGGACGAAGACCCGGAGCAGCGAGTAGACACCCACCTTGGTGAGGAGCCCGGCAAAGTATCCGTTCACGCCCGCTGGGACGATCGGGTAGGAGTCCGGCAGCCAAAAGAAGAGCGGGAAGGCCGCGGCCTTGAGCGCGAATACGACCATGAGCAACATCGAGACCGCGGTCACGAGCGCGGCGCGGGCGCCCTCGAGCTCCGCAGAACGCACGGCGATGTCCGCCATGTTGAGCGTGCCGAGCGTGGCGTAGACGAAGCCGCAACTGACCACGAACAGCGTCGAGCCAATCACGTTGATGGCGATGTACTTCATGGTCTGACGCACCTGCTGCTTCGTGGCGCCGACCATCATCACGCCGTACGACCCGATCAGCATGACCTCGTAGGCGACGAACAGGTTGAAGAGGTCGCCGGTGATGAACGACCAGTTCACGCCGAGCAGCAGGACCTGGAAGAGTGGATGGAAGAAGTAGCGCTCCTGCCGAGGCTCGACGGTGAAAAACGTGTAGACGAGGACGACCGTCCCGACCGACGTCGACAGGCAGAGCATGATGCAGGCCAGGCGGTCCGCGACGAACGCGATGCCCCAGGGCGCCTGCCATCCGCCTACGACCATGGCCCGGATGCCGCCCTCGTCCACACGGCAGAGGAGCCAGAAGGCGAACGCGGTCTGGCCGAGGCACGAGACCAGATTCAGCGCGCGCTCCACGCGCGGGCGGCCGTTCAAGAGCGCGAGCGCGACAGCCGTCAGGAACGGCACGAGCACGGGGAGTATGAGGACGCGGTTCACGCTAGGCCGTCCGGCGGCAGCTCCTCGGGATCGTCCGTGCCGTGATCCATGTACACGCGGTAGCAGACCGTGAGAAGGAGTGCGCCGACCGCGAAGCTGATCACGATCGCGGTCAGGATGATGTCGGGCGGCAAGGGATCCATGAGCTTCCCGCCGCCGCCGACAAAGGGCGACTGCCAGTCCGGGGAGTAGCCCCCGCAGGCGATGAGGAGCAGGTTTGCGGCGTTCGAGTAGAGACCGAAGCCCATGACGATCCGGATGAGGCTCGGCCGCAGGATCATGTAGGTCCCGCCCGCGAACATGGCCCCGACCACGATCGCCATCACCAGCTCCATCAGTGCTCCTCCAGCCCGAGCTCGACGAACACCGTCATCAGGGTCCCGAGCACGATGAAGTAGACGCCGAGGTCGAAGAACGTAGCGCTCGGCAGGTGCACGTGGCCGAGGAGCGGCAGGCGGAAGTCGAGGATCGTGTGGTCCATGAACGTCGAGCCGCGGAGGAGCGGCACCGTGCCGGTCGAGAGCGAGCAGAGGAGGCCGAGAACCGACATCCGCCACCAAGGGAAGCGCGCAGCGCGGTCGATGCCGAAGGCGAGCAGGTACATGGCTCCCGCCGCCGCGGCCAGCACGCCGGCGATGAAGCCGCCGCCCGGGAGGTCGTGGCCCTGGAGGAAGATGATGAACGAGACGAACACCGTGAGCGGCACCGCGAAGCGCGCGACCGTGCGGAGAATCGGCGACTCGTGCATCAGGCTTCCGTTCGGCGCGCCCGCAGGAGTCCGTAGACGCAGAGACCGACGACCACGAGCACGGTGATCTCGCCCTGGGTGTCCATGGCGCGGAAGTCGACGATGATGACGTTCACGGCGTTCCGTCCGCCGGCCTCGGCGAGACTCCGCGTGAGGTAGTCCCGCGCGATGCTGTTCGTCTCGCGAAAGCCGGGGCTCGCGCAGAGGATCACGAACACGAACATGGCGAGGCCGAAGAAAGCCGCGACCGCCGCGTTCCACGCGGTCTGGGCGGGCGAGAGTCCGTCCTTCCGAAAGGGCGGCATGAAATAGAGGACGAGCAAGATGAAGATCGTCGAGACCGTCTCGATCAGGATCTGGGTGAGCAGGATGTCGGGCGAGCGGTAGATCGCGTACATGAGCGCGACCAGGAAGCCGCTCGAGGTCAGCGCGAGCGCGGCGCCGAGACGCGTATCGGAGCGGACGACGGCGATGGTCGCGAAGATCATCAGGCCGGCGAGGCCGAGGCCCGACCAGGTGAGGTTCTGCAACCCGACGGACGCGCTCTGGATCGATAGGCCCCCGCTCTCGAGGGCGAAGAGGCCGATCGCCGCCGAGAAGACGAGCACCGCGGAGAAGTACCAACGGAGCGATCCGCTCTGCCATCGCGAGCTGTAGAATTCGGCAAAGCGGGTGACGCGCTCGACGAGCCCGTCCCACGCTTCCTGCATGGGCGGCAGCCGGTCGAAGCCGTCCTGCAGCGCGCCGACGAGCGCTCGCTGCCGGTAGAGGACGACACCGAGCGCGATCGTGACGAGGGACAGCAGCAGCGGTCCCGGATGCGCCGGGAAGAGCGAGACGTGGAGGTGCGCGTGGGGATCCGAAGAGAAGCCGCTCACCAGCGCCTGGGTCACGCCCGTCGCGGCGAGAAGCCCGAGAGCCACGGTGCCGAGCACGAGGATGGCAGGCGGGAACCAGAGGATTACACTCTCGCCGTGCCCCTCGTGCGCTGGGTGCGGCCCGTGGTGCCGCTCGGCCGGCTCGGCGCCGAAGAACGCGCCGAGGAGGAACTTGAGTCCGCTCGCGAGCAGAAAAGCGTTCGCGGTGACGACCAGAGCGACGACGAGCCCGCGGAGGAGCGGCTGCGACGCCAGTATCGGGCTCTCGAGGAGCGTGGCGTAGAGCGCCTCCTTCGCGGCAAATCCGAAGAGCGGCGGAATGCCGCCCAGCGAGAGGACACCAACGACGCAAAGCACGAAGGTGATCGGCAGCGTCTTGCGGAGCCCGCCGAGGTGCCGGAGGTCTTTCGTGCCGGTGGCGTGCTCGACGATCCCGGCAACGAGGAAGAGCGTCCCCTTGTAGGTCGCGTGGGAGAGGATCTGCAGCGCGTCCTGCTCGGGGGCGCGGAGGCCGTACGTCAAGGTCACCAGGCCGAGCGTCGAGACCGTGGCGTAGGCGAGCAGCGCCTTCAGGTCGCTCTCGCGAAAGGACTGCCACGCCCCGACGAACAACGTCGCGAGGCCGATGGGCGCGACCAGCAGCGGCCAGGCGAGCGACGCCGCGAACAGCGGCGTCATGCGGCCGAGGAGGAAGAGGCCGGCCTTCACCATCGTGGCCGCGTGCAGGTAGGTCGAGACCGGCGTCGGCGCGACCATCGCGCCGGGCAGCCAGAAGTGGAACGGGACCTGCGCGGACTTCGTGAAGGCACCGACCAGAACGAGGAGCATGGCCGGCACGAATGCCGGCGAAGCGGCGAGCGCCGCTAGCCGCGCCTCGCTCGCCACGATCTCGCTCACGGCGAACGTCCCCGTTGCGAGGCCGACGAGCACGAAGCCCGCCATCATCGAGAGGCCTCCCATCGCCGTCACGAGGAGGGCCGTGAGCGCGCCCTGCCGCGGAATTTCCTCCTCGTACCAGAACCCGATCAGCAGGAACGAGGTGATGCTCGTGATCTCCCAGAAGACGAAAAGAAGGATCAGGTCATCGGCGAGGGCGATGCCGAGCATCGCGCCCATGAAGGCCGAGAGCGCGCCGTAGTAGCGGGCGAGGCGCGGCTTTGCGAGATCCTTCGGAATGTAGCGCAGGGAATAGACGCCGACGAGGGCGCCGATGCCCGAGATGAGCAGGGCAAAGAACGTTCCGAAGGCGTCGGCCCGCAGACGGAAGCTCACGCCGAGCGAGGGTATCCAGTCGTGATCGAGCAGCACGACATTCGGCGCTCCGGCGAGAGCGAGCAACCCGCCGAACGAAATCGCGGCGGCGGCGATCATCAGGAGGCCGGACCAGCGACCGAGCGCGCGGCCGAAGAGGACGCTGACGAGAGCCGCCACAAAGGGCGCTGCGAGGATTAGGGCAAGCGGGCTCATCGACGGGTGCGCAAGCGCACGGTGGCGGTGTCGCCGAGTTGGATCTCGAGCGCTGGCGGCGCATCCCCGAGCGGCGTCGGCAGACCGGCGACCGATGCCGCCCGCGACGGATATCCGAGCTCGGTCGCGGCTCCGGCCCTTGCGCTCACGAAGGGCGCAGTATCGGAAGAGGTGGCGGTGGTCAACGCGCGCGGCGTGGGCGCTCGTCGCCGCGAACAGCACGGCATTGCGGACGAGCCCGCGCCGCCGGAGATGGAGCGGCTCGGGAGTGATGTCGTTCGCCGGGGGGATCGCGACTGGGATCATCCACGATTACGCCTGCACTCGATCGACTTGGATGCCGCGGGCGGGCCCCGGCCCCCCCGCCGAGTGTTGCGTCGGCCGCGCCGCATGGCTACGATCGAGCGATCGTGGCCCGGTTTCGTCGACCCCTCGGGGCGCTCTTACTGCTGCTGGCGTCGATCGTCGTGGATGCCGCGGTAGCCTCGCCACGGCGCCTCGACCGCGAGCTCCGCGCCGCCGCGTGCTGCGCGCACGACTGCGCCGATCTCGGCGTGGCCTGCGATATGTCTTGTTGCGGCCCGAGAACGAGTCCCCAGAACCCGACGCTCTCCGCGGCGCCGCGAGAGAATGCACCACCGACGGTGCTCGTCGTCGAGGCGCCGAGCGCGCTCGACGCTTCCTCGGCGGCCGCCGACGTCGACTTGGCGATGGTGGCCCGCGAAAGCGCCCCGCCACCCGTCTTTCTGCTCACCCGCGCGCTTCGACTCTAGAATCTCTCCTGGCGCTTCGCACCCCGCGGGGTGCGAAGCATTCGCCGGGGCGGCGCCGCTCGTCGAGCGCCTGCGCCCGGGGGCGCCGGCGATTCGCGCCGGCATATGCCCGTGTCGAAGGGAGAGAACCGTGCGTGCTTGCAAGACTGATCGAACGTTCTTCGCGCTGCGGCGCCTGGCCGAGCTGCTGCTGCTCGTGGCGCCGCTCGTCGCTCGCCCGGTGAGCGGCGCCGACTCGGCTCCGCCGCCCCTGCGGCTCTCCGACGTCGTCGCCCAGGCGCGCGATGCGAATCCCGAGCTAAAAGCCGCCCGCGAGCGATCCCGCGCGGCCCGCTTCGCTCCCGCGCGGGCCTCGGCGTACGACGATCCAACGTTGCGCTACGAAGCCTGGAACGCTCCCGAGTCGTTGCGCGTCGATCGCGCCGCCAACAACATCTTCACGCTCTCGCAGAAGATCCCGTTTCCGGGAAAACGATCCTTGGCCGGGCGTGTCGCCGAGCGCGAAGCCGACATGGCCGGCGCCGAAGCCGACGCCACCGAGCTCGAGCTCGTCGTATTGGTGAAACGCGCCTACTACGGGCTCTGGCAGGCGCATCAGAGCTTGCTCGTCTATTCGCGCGACAAAGGTCTCGTCGAGCGGTTGGCGAAGATCGCCGAGCAGAAGTACGCGGTCGGCCAGGTGTCGCAGCCCGACGTGCTGCGCTCGCAGGTCGAGCTCACGCGGCTCGTCAATCGCGTGACCACCGGGACGCTGGCGATCGACGACGCTCAGGCCGAGCTGAACGCGTTGCTTGGCCGCTCGCCGAGCGCGCCGCTCGGCGTTCCCGAGAACCCTCCCCCACCCCGGCTCGACGACGGCGACGACGACCTGATCCGGCGCGCTCTCGGCGCCCGCCCGGAACTGGCGGCGCAGGCCGCGGCGGTCAAGCGCGAGCGGGCGAAACTGGCGATCGCCCGTCTCGACTATCTTCCCGACTTCGAGCTGTCGGTCTCCCGCTTCGTCAACTTCCGGGACTCGGACGGCTTCGGAGCGATGGCCGCGGTGTCGCTGCCGTTCGCCTACAAGTACAAGTACGATGCGGAGGTCGACGAGGCGAAAGCCGGGCTCGCCGCGGCCGAGGCGGAGCGCCGGCGGATCGAAGACCGGGTCGCTCGCGAAGTGCGGCAGGCGTTCCTGCGCGCCCGCACGGCGTTGCTGCAGCGCGACCTCCTCGTCACCACGCACGTCCCGCAAGCCGAGCAGGCGCTCGGCGCGAGCGAGATCGGCTACCAGACCGGCAAGGTCGATTTCCTTTCGCTGATCGACAGCCTGCGAGCGGTCGAGTCGGTGCACCTCGAACACGTCGAGGCGGAGGCCGGCTTCCAGAGAGCGTTCGCCGACCTGGAGCGGGCCGTCGGCGCGCCCATCGAGAGAGGTGAAGCACGATGAAGAATCGGCCTCGGAAGCTCGGCTTCACCGTCGCTCTGGCGCTGCTCGCTGCCGGCGCGGCCGCCGTCGAGCCGGAGGGAGACGCCTCGCGGGCGACGATCCAGCTCGACGCGAAGCAGCGCCAGGCCATCGGCGTCACCTACGGCACCGCGCAGCGGCGCCCGCTCGAGAAAGTGATTCGCACGGTCGGGCGCTTCGACTACGACGAGCGGAAGGTCACCGCGGTGACACTCAAGGTGAGCGGCTACGTGGAGGATCTGTACGCCGACTACACGGGAAAGACGGTCCGCAAGGGCGAGCCGCTGTTCTCGATCTACAGCCCGGACCTGGTGAGCGCCGAGCAGGAGTATCTGCTCGCGTTGCAAACCGAGCAGGCGATCGGCCAGAGCCGGGTGCCGAGCGCCGCGGAATCGGCGGCGTCGCTGTTACGGGCAAGCCGCGAGCGGCTTCGCCTCTGGGATCTCAGGGACTCCGAGATCCGCGAGATCGAGGCGTCCGGCAAGCCGAGGCTTCGTCGAATCATCCGCGCGCCCGCTTCCGGGGTCGTGGTCGAGAAGATGGTGGTCGCCGGCCAGAGCGTGCAGGCGGGGATGACGCTCTACCGGCTCGCCGATCTGTCGACGATCTGGGTCTACGGTGACGTCTACGAGTACGAGCTGCCGTCCGTGAAGGTCGGCCAGCCCGCGGAGATCCGGCTGTCGTACGTGCCCGACCGCACCTTCCACGCCAAGGTCGCCTACCTCTACCCGACGCTCGATGCCAAGACCCACACGGTCAAAGTGCGCTTCGAGCTCGAGAACGCCGACCGTCTTCTCCGCCCCGAGATGTACGGCAGCGTCGAGCTGCGCGTGCCGCTCGGCGAGCGCCTGGTGGTGCCGAAGAGCGCCGTGCTCGACTCGGGCCGCCGCCAGCTCGTGTTCGTCGGCAGCGGCGACGGACGGCTCGAGCCGCGCGACGTCGTGCTCGGCGATCGCGTCGACGACTGGGTCGAGATCAAGCAGGGGCTCTCTCCCGGCGAGCGCGTGGCGACCAGCGCGAACTTCCTCGTCGACTCCGAGAGCCAGATCCAGGGCGCGGACAGCATGATGGGAATGATGGGCGCGATCGGCATGGGCGACTGGAAGATGGAGAGCGCCCGGCCGATGTCGATGGGCGGCGCGGCGCCGGTACCCCCGAGCAACGGTGCGGCGGCTTCCGCTCCAACCCCGGCGGGCGCTGCCGTCCAGGAGAAGCGGGTCGGCGACCTCTTGGTCGCCGTCTTCCCCGCCGCGGACACCGCGCGGGTCGGCGAATCCGCAATTCGCGTGCGCGTGCGCGACGCGCGCGGCGCACCGGTCCCGGAGGCGAAGGTGACCTTCAACTACACGATGGACATGCCGGGCATGACGATCGAGAGCGCCGCAGCGAAGGCGGTGGGCGACGGCGTTTACGAGGGCATGGCGAAGTTCACGATGGGCGGCCCGTGGAGCGTGGTGACCCAGATCGATCGGCCGGGGAAGCCTCCGTTGCGCGAGCGGTTCACGGTGCGCGTCGGTGGGTAGCGCCGCCGTAAATGGCTACTCCCCGCCACCGGCTCGGTCGTGCGGGGCCCGGCGCCGAGGCAGTCCCTGCCCTGCTCGCGCGGGGGCGGATTTCCAGAGGGCAGGATGATCGATCGCATCATCGAATACAGCGCGCGCAACCGCTTCCTCGTCGTGTTGCTCGTCCTCTTCGCCACGGCAACCGGCGTCTGGTCGCTGCGGCAGAGCCCGCTCGACGCGATGCCGGACCTCTCGGACGTGCAGGTGATCGTGTTCACCGACTGGCCGGGCCGAAGTCCCGACATCGTCGAGGACCAGATCACCTA
The DNA here is from genome assembly GCA_963708955.1 of uncultured delta proteobacterium. GTDB lineage: Bacteria > Desulfobacterota > Binatia > JACPRU01 > JACPRU01 > JACPRU01. The sequence goes on along the minus strand of CAVPWJ010000182.1, from coordinate 44,528 downwards.
TCCGATCATCAGCACGATGATCGCCGCTCCGAAAGTCAAGTACGTGCGCGGCGAGTCGATGTTCGGTTACTCGTTCGTGAACGTCGTCTTCCAGGACGGCACCGACCTCTATTGGGCGCGAAGCCGCGTCCTCGAGTACATGCAGGGCATCACCGGGAGATTGCCGCAAGGCGTGAGCCCGCGGCTTGGGCCCGACGCGACGGGCGTCGGCTGGGTCTACGAATACGCTCTCGTCGACAAGAGCGGCACGCACACGCTGGCCGAGCTGCGTTCGTTTCAGGACTGGTATCTGCGCTACTGGCTCTCGGCGGTGCCGGGGGTTGCGGAGGTCGCGTCCGTCGGCGGCTTCGTCAAGCAGTACCAAGTGGAGATCCGGCCGGCCACGCTGCTCGCCTACCGCCTGCCGTTCCATCAAGTAATGGAGGCGATTCGACGCTCGAACAACGAGGTCGGCGGGCGGCTCGTGGAATTCAACGGTACCGAATACATGGTGCGCGGCCGCGGCTACGTCCGCTCGGTCGCCGACGTCGAGCAGATCGTCGTCGGCACCAACGGCAACGGCACGCCGATCCTCGTCCGCGACGTCGGCCGCGTTCGCCTCGGGCCCGATCTTCGCCGCGGGCTCGTTGAGCTCGACGGCGACGGCGAGGTGGTCGGCGCCGTGGTGGTCATGCGCCACGGCGAGAATGCGCTGCGCGTGATCGACGGCGTCAAGCGCAAGCTCGACGAGGTCAAGAAGTCGCTGCCGGCGGGGGTCGAGGTGGTGGCTACCTACGACCGCTCGACGCTGATCCACCGCGCGATCGACACGCTGAAGCACACGCTCGTCGAGGAGCTGCTGATCGTCAGCGGGGTGATCCTCGTCTTCCTCTGGCACGTGCCGAGCGCGATCATTCCGATCCTGACGATCCCCGTCGCCGTCACGCTCTCGTTCATACCGATGGCGGCGATGGGTATCACCGCGAGTATCATGTCGCTCGGTGGCATCGCGGTGGCGATCGGCGCCATGGTCGACGCCGCGATCGTGGTCGTCGAGCAGACCCACAAGAAGCTCGAGCACTGGCAGGCGGCGGGGCGACCCGGACACTTTCGCGACGTGGTGGTGAGCGCCGTGAAGGAGGTCGGCGGCCCGAGCTTCTTCTCGCTCTTGGTGATCGCCGTGTCATTCCTGCCGATCTTCGCGCTCGAGGCCCAGGAGGGGCGCCTCTTCAAGCCCCTCGCCTTCACCAAGAACTTCTCCATGGTGATCGCCGCGGTGCTGGCGATCACGTTCGATCCGGCCGTGCGGCTGATCTTCACCCGCGTCGATCCGTATTCGTTCCGGCCGCGCTGGCTCTGCCGCGTCACCAACGCGCTGCTCGTCGGCACGATTCACGGCGAGGAAACGCACCCGATCAGCCGGCCGCTGATGCGGCTCTACCAGCCCGTGATCGAGCTCGTGCTACGCTTTCGCTGGACGACGATCGCCACGGCCTTCGCCGTCGTCGCGGTCACGGTGCCGATCTATTTCCGGCTCGGCTCGGAGTTCATGCCGCCGCTGAACGAGGGCACGATCCTCTACATGCCGACCGCGCTACCCGGCATGTCGGTCGCCCAGGCGCGCGCGGCGATCCAGACCCAGGACCGGATGATCAAACAGTTCCCCGAGGTCGCCACCGTGTTCGGCAAGTCCGGCCGCGCCGAGACGCCGACCGATCCGGCCCCGCTCAACATGTTCGAGACCGTGATCACGCTGAAGCCCAAAGACCAGTGGCGGCCGGGCATGACGTGGGACAAGCTGCTCGACGAGCTCGACCGTACGATCCGCTTCCCCGGCATGCCGAATATCTGGTGGATGCCGATCCAGACCCGCACGGAAATGCTCGCCACCGGCATCCGCAGCGTGCTCGGCGTCAAGGTGTTCGGCGCCGATCTCGAGGAGATCGGGCGCGTCTCGAAGGAAATCGAGCAGGCGCTCGCGGTCGTGCCCGGCACCCGCAGCGCGTTTGCCGAGCGCACCACCGGCGGCTACTACCTGAACTTCGACGTCAAGCGCGACGCGGTCGCGCGCTACGGCCTGACCGTCGGCGACGTCCAGGATGTGATCGAATCGGCGATCGGCGGCACGAGCGTGTCGCAGACCGTCGAGGGGCGCGAGCGCTACTCGATCAACGTGCGCTACGTGCGCGACGAGCGCAGCGACCTCCAAAGCCTCGGCCGCGTGCTGGTCTCGGCGCCCGACGGGGCGCAGATCCCGCTCGCCGAGGTCTCGGACATTTCGGTGTCGACCGCGCCGCCGTCGATCCACGACGAGAACGGTCAGATCGCCGGATACGTGTTCGTGGACGTTGCCGGCCGCGACCTCGGCGGCTACGTCGCGGAGGCCAAGCAAGCGGTCGACGAGCGGGTGAAGCTGCCGCCGGGCATACACCTCGAGTGGGCAGGACAGTTCCAGTACCTGCAGCGCGCCAGCGCCCGCCTCGCGATCGTCGTGCCGTTCACGCTGCTGATCGTCTTCATCCTGCTCTACGTGAACACCGCCTCGATCACCAAGACGATGATCATCCTGCTCGCCGTGCCGTTCTCGGCGGTCGGCGCGATCTGGTTGCTGTGGCTGCTCGACTACAACATGAGCGTCGCCGTATGGGTGGGGATAATCGCGCTGCTCGGCGTCGACGCGGAAACCGGCGTGTTCATGCTGCTCTACCTCGACCTCGCGTACGCCGAGCGCCGCCGTCAGGGACGCCTGCGCTCGGCGGAGGAGCTGCGCGAGGCGATCATCGAGGGCGCGGTCAAGCGCCTTCGCCCCAAGGTGATGACCGTCGGGGTGATGTTCCTCGGGCTGCTGCCCATCCTCTGGTCGCAGGGCACCGGCGCCGACGTGATGAAGCGCATCACCGCGCCAATGGTCGGCGGCATCTTCACGTCGTTTTTCATGGAGTTGCTCGTCTATCCGGCGATCTACTCGATCTGGCGGGGACGAGAAGTCGATCGTAGCGCCCCGACGATCGGATCGTGAGCAGTCGATCGCGGACGTCGTGTTCGCCTGTCGGCGGCTCCGGTCAGTCTCGAGGCGCCTTGCCCAGCAGCTCGGCCGGCAGCTCCGGCCAGCAGGTCCGCGAGCCGCGCCGCCGCGCTGCCCGCCGAACGCGACCCTCCGGCCAGGCCCTCAGGACACCCTGTAGGCACCGATGTCGTCCACCGCCTTCTGCCCTTCGTCGAGCATGGGAGCGTAGGCATGCCAGACGTGGAACAGCTCGGGGTCGCCCGCCTCCCTCAGGTCGAGCAAGGTGGGCAGTGTGAGGCCGCCGCCTGCCGAGTCTCCGGCGACGACGATTCGTCGCGGCCCGTAGCCCGGATCGAGGAGCCAGCGATAGGCCCTCGCGGCGTCTTCAATCGCAGCACCGGCGAGACGGGCGGCGACATCTCGTCCGCCAACGGTCGTGCGAGTGCGCCGGCGCGCATTCCGTGAACGAATGCCGAGCGAGGCGGGGCGTCGCTCTCTAGCCAGCACCGCGGGGCGCGGGCGCGAGCCCTTCCACTCGGCGGAGGCGCGCTTCGACCGGGCGCGATCGAGAGCGCGGGTGGCGGACAACCGAGCGCTGCGGATCGACGAGCGCACCTCGGACTCGAGCTGGCGCTGACTCTCGAGGATCCGCTCGTTGAAGTCGCCGGCGATGCGCGAGGCGTTGGTGACGAGGAGCCGCTCGAGGTAGCCGGCGGCGGCCTTCTCCACCGCTCGCAGCGCGGAGCGGCGCTGGCCGTAGCGAACGACCGTCGGGACTGTCGTCACCGGCACCACGCCCATCGGCAGGACCTTCCCGCCGACCAGCGCGTTCAAGAGCGTCGACTTGCCTCGCTTGTGCTGACCGACGCAGGCGACGTAGAATTGCTCGCGCGCCACGCGTTCGGCAAACGCCTCGGCCTCCGACGTGATCTCGTCGGTGAGCGCCCGGAAGAGAGCCCGCAGGGTCTCGGGCTTCGTCATGCGTCAGTCCTCACGATGGCAGTATAGTCGGGGCTGGGTTTCCGGGCGAGTGGATGGGTTGCAGGGTTGCTTGAGCCCGAGCACGTTTCACGCTACTTGGTCCCGCGGGTGATGGGGTTCACTCATTGAACCGTCCCGGCAGCTTGGACTGATGGCCCCTACCAGAAGGCTGGTGGGGGTTTCGTGTTTTTGCGGGGAAAGGGCGTGGCCATGATCCCTGAGACTAAGCGGTTGATGATCTACGTCGGCGAGTCGGACACCTGGCACCACCAGTCGGTGTATGCGGCGGTGCTTGAATATCTGAAGGCCGAGGGCTGCGCCGGCGCGACCGTGGTGCGCGGCATCGCCGGCTTCGGAGCATCGAGCCGGATCAAGACCGCGGCGATCCTTCGCCTGTCGAGCGATCTGCCGCTGGTCATTACCGTGGTCGATCGCGCCGACCGCATCGCGCGCTATCTGCCGAAGCTGAAGGAGATGATCGGCTCGGGACTGATGACCGTCGAGGAGATCGGCGTCCTCAAGTACACGCCGATCCTGCGCCAGGGGCTTCCCGAGCTCGCGGTCCGAGACGTGATGACCGAGAAGGTCGAGACGGTCACGCCGGACACGCTGGTGTCGCGGGTGATCGAGATCCTCATCGACAAGGACTATACGGCGCTGCCGGTCATCGACGCCGACCGGCGCGTGCTCGGGACGGTCGGCGACACCGATCTCCTCGATGCCGGCGACGTGAGCCTCACGCTGTCGATCCCGCGCGCCGTCGGCGGAGCGGTCGTCGAGCAGATGCTCGCGCGGCTGCGCAGCAGCCAGCGAAAGGTCGGCGAGGTGATGAAGGTGCCCGCCGTGACGATCGTCGCGAGCGCGCCGCTCGCCGAGGCGGCTCACCGCATGGTGGAGCGCGGACTCAAGCGCCTGCCGGTGGTCGGCGAGGACGGACGGCTGGCCGGCGTGCTCGGCCGCATCGACGTGCTGAAGACGATGGCCTCCGTCCACCTCCCCGAGCATCGGCTCGAGCCGCACGGCCTGCCGCCGGGCGCGACCCCGCACACGATCGGCGACGTCATGGCGCGCAACGTGCCAACCACCGCTGCCGACACCGCGCTCGATGAGGTCATCGACCTCGTCGTCGGCTCGGAAGCGAAGCGGGTGGTCGTCGTCGACGCGGACCGGCGCCCGCTCGGCGTCATCACCGATAGCGACCTCGTCCAGCGCCTCGACCCCGAAGCTCGCTCGAGCGTCGTCGAGGTCTTCCGTAGCAAGATCCCGATCGAGTCGATCGGCGGCGAAGCGCGCCGGCACCTCGCGCGTATCCGCGGCAGCCGTGCCGCCGACATCATGACGTCCCCGGCGGTGACGGTGCAGGAGAACACGCCGTTTGCCGATGCGCTGGCGGTCTCCGCCGAGCGTCACGTGAAGCGCTTCCCGGTGGTGGATCGAGATGGCCGGCTGGTCGGCATCGTCGGGCGGATGGAGCTGCTTGGCGGATTCCTGCGCAGCGCCGACGAGGCGATGAAGGGAAGCCGTTGAGCGATGGACTACTTCTATGTGGGACTCGGCGGGCTCATCGGATCGAACGCGCGCTACTGGGTCGGCGGCTTCGTGGCAGAGCGCCTCGGCACGACGTTCCCGTACGGCACGCTGCTCATCAACGTGACCGGCAGCTTGTTGCTCGGCTTCATCACCTCCTATCTCGCCCTGCGCACCTTCTCACCGAATTGGCGCCTGTTCCTCGCCGTCGGCTTTTGCGGCGGCTACACGACGTTCTCGACATACACCTACGAGTCGGTGAGGCTCCTCGAGCAAGGGAACTTCCTGCTCGCCTTCCTCTACTTCCTCGGCGGACCGTTCGTGGGGCTGGTGGCTTCGTTCGCCGGCCTCGCGATCGGGCGCGCGATCTGAGGCGGCTCCGCGGCGACCGGCTTCACGGAGGCGTGCTCCGGACGGGCTGCGACGCACCGAGGGCGGTGATCGCCGCGCCGCCGGCCATGCACACGGCCGCGTAGCCGAAGCCGAGAGCCGGGTGGGCGGTCCACAGCGTGCCGACCACGAGGCTCGACGAGAAATCGCCGACTCCATTGACCGCGCCGAGCAGGCCGAAACCGAGGCCGCGATCGTGCTCCGGCACCAGCTCCGCGGTGGCGGCGCCCTCGAGCGTGTCCTGCACGCCGTTGACCAAGCCCGCCAGCGAGAACGCGACAACCAGCGCCGCGAGGCTCGCCGACGACGCGACGAAGCAAGCGATCAACGTGAGCGGCACGGCGACCGAGAGCGCATATCCGCACGCCAGGATCCGGCGGTATCCGAATCGGTCGGCGAGCAGGCCGGCCGGGTAGGCGGCGGCCGCGTAGACGACGTTGTGCAGCACGTAGAGGCTGCCCCCGATCGCCGCCGCGCGGAGCGATCCCCATTGCGGAGCGAGCAGCTCGGTGGCAGCGAGAATCAGCAGCGTGTGCGCGTAGTCGCCCGCTCCGAACAGCCCGACGCCGACGAGGTAGCGCCGAAAGAGCGCAGGCATGCCGCCCAGCGCCAGCCCGAGCGAGCGCGGCGGCCGCGGCGCGGCCCGACGCTCGCCGACGAATGCCGCGAACACTAAAGCGGCGAGCACACCCGGTACGAGGCTCCATGCGATGAGCACGCGCGTTGCCTGAAGCGGGTCGGAGCCGCCGACTGTGGAAAGCAGGAGCACGGCGGCGAGCGGCCCGAGCACGGCACCGAGAGTGTCGCCGAAGCGGTGAAAGCCGAAGGCACGGCCGCGCGCATTCTCGGGAATCGAGTCGGTCAGCATCGCGTCCCGCAGCGGCCCGCGAACGCCTCTGCCGAGCCAGCCGAAGAGCTTCCCGCCGAGCACCAATGGAAGGCCCTGGGCGATCGCGATCACTCCGGAGGCGAGGCCGGTCGCGAGATAGCCGCCGACCACGAACCACTTCCGGGAGCCGATCCGGTCCGAGAGCCAGCCGGCACCAAGCTTGATGAAGCTCGAGGCGGCGTCGGCCACGCCTTCCACGGCGCCGAGCGCGGCGGGTGGAAGACCGAGAGCGCTCATGAACGATGGCAGGAGCGTGCTCTGCGCTTCGTGTCCCAGGTCCGACAGGAAGCTGGTCGCCACCATGCCCCAGACGGCTCGATTGAGCCAGGCCGGCGCCGGCGCACGAGCCGCCGCCGCTTCGTCCGTCTTCGCCCCGGGGCTTCGGTGCGGCGGGGGCGCGCCGGGGCGCGCCCTCATTTCACCACCATCACCGAGCATGTGGCGTGACGCACGATCTTGTCGGCGGTCGTACCGAGGAACATCTCCCAAACGCCGGAATGGCCCTTGTGGCCGAGCACGAGCAGATCGAAGCGTCCGTGCTTGGTGTGCTCGACGAGATCGTGCGCCGCATGCCCGCCCCGCTACTCGCGGAAATTGATGAACTGCAGCGGCAGGTCGAAGTCCCGCGCGCGGATCGCGGTGATCGCCGCCTGCAGGTCGTCGCGCTTCTTGCCGGACACGCGCACTTGGTCGCCCATGATCTGTGCCTGCACCTTGAGCTTCCTGTCCTTGACGAGCTTGACGATCTCGCGTGATCGGTCGGCGTCGATGCCCTGCTTCAGCTTGATTTCCTGCTTGGCGCGGCCCGCGTGCCCGGGCTCGACCTTGCCGAAGTCGACCGCCTTCAGCGACACCTGCCGCTTGGCGAGCTTCTCGCGCAGCACGTCGTCGACCGCCTTCACCTTGAACTCGTCCGCCGAGTCGACGGTGATCTTCTCCTTCTTGTCCCAGTCGATGACGGTGGCGGTGTCCTTGAAGTCGTAGCGCTGCGCGACTTCCTTGCGCGCCTGGTTGAGCGCGTTGTCGACCTCCTGGAGGTCGAGCTGCGAGACGACGTCGAACGATGGCATTGGGCGGAAGCTTATGGATTTCCCGGCGCCTCGACAACGTCGGTTCCGCGCGGCGTCTCGAAGGTGAAGCGTGAGTCGGCGAGGCCCACGCCGTGCTTCAGGTTGGCGAAGGTAAGGCGCGTGACGTTGCCCAGCGGATCGGTGACTTCCGCGGCGACGATGTCGTAGCTCTTGGCGTCGACGTCGAGCACCAACACGCCGATCTCCTTGTCCTGCTTCGGCACGAGCTTCAGGTGATGGATGCCGGGCTCGCCCTGCGGCAGCAGCGACGGGTTGAAATCGCTCTCCAGCTCGCCCACGCCGAACAGGAAGGAGAGCGGGGTAGCCGACTGGAAGGCGGCGCGGAACGGCGCCTTCAACACTTGATGGTGCTCCGGCTGATACACCCAGAGCGTCTGTCCATCGGCGACGATCGTCTGCTGGTCGGGCTCGACGAACTCCCAGCGCATTCGTCCGGGGCGCTTGAAGAACACCTGGCCGGTCGATTTCAGTGTCTTACCGAGCGTCGGCACCGCCACGGTCTGGGTGAAGTCGGCGGTGAAATCCGTGGTCGCGTCGTAGCGCTCTTGGAGCTTGCGAACGATCGCTTCGACGTCGGAGAGGACGCGCGACGGCGCCGGCTTCGGCCTCTTCGGCGCCCCGTCCGCGCGCGCGCTGCCCCCCGGCAGGCAGACGGCGAGCGCGAGCGCGGCGGCCCACGCTCGTCGCGTCACAGCGTCTCGCTCCGGCGCATGCGCACCTCGCGTGGCCGCACGCCGTCCGGGGGGCTCACCAGGCCTTCCTTCTCCATGCGCTCGATCATGCGCGCCGCGCGATTGTAACCGACGCGCAGCCGGCGCTGCAGCCAGGAGATCGACGCCTGCTGGCTCTCCGCCACGAGCTGCACGGCCTGATCGTACATGTCGTCGGCGAGGCTCTCGTCCTCCGCGTTCTCGGTCTTCTCCTCGTGCGCCTCGTCGATCGCCCGCGTGAAGTCCTGGTCGTAGACCGGCCGCGACTGGTCCTTCACGTAGCCGACGACCTTGCGGATCTCCGGCTCGGAGACGAACGCGCCGTGGATGCGCGTGAGGCGCGGGGTCGACGGCGGCATGAACAGCATGTCGCCGTCGCCGAGCAGCCGTTCGGCGCCGATCGAATCGAGGATCGTTCGCGAGTCGATGCGCGAGGTCACCTGGAAGGAAATGCGCGCCGGAACGTTCGCCTTGATGAGGCCGGTGATGACGTCGACCGACGGCCGCTGCGTGGCGAGCATCAAATGGATGCCCGCGGCGCGCGCCTTCTGCGCCAAGCGTGTGATCTGCTCCTCCACCTCGCGTCCCGAGGTCAGCATCAGGTCGGCCAGCTCGTCGATCACGATCACGATGTAGGGCAGCCGCCGATGCACCAGCTTCTCGGTGACGGGCCCATTCTCCAAGCCTTTGAAACCCTCGGCGGGCTCGATCGGCTCGGCATTCTTGAGCTCGATGATTCCAGCGGTCTTTTCTTCGGCCTCGCGCTCCAGAACGCGGTTGTAGCTGTCGATGTTGCGCACGCCCTTGTCGCGCAGAAGCTTGTAGCGGCTGTCCATCTCGATCACCGCGCGGCTGAGCGCCGCGGAGGCCTCGCGCGGATCGGTCACCACGCGGGTGAGCAGATGCGGGATGTTCTCGTAGAGCGACAGCTCGAGCATCTTGGGATCGATCATCAAAAAGCGCACGTCCTCGGGCGTGGCCTTGAAGAGGATCGACATGATCATCGCGTTCAGCGACACCGACTTGCCGGTGCCGGTGGCGCCGGCCACCAGCAGGTGCGGCATGCGCGCCAGATCGGCGACCACGGGCTTGCCGACCGAGTCCTTGCCGAGCGCGAGCGTCAGCTTGGACGCCGAGGTCTGGAACTCGTCGCTCTCGAGGATCTCGCGCAGGAACACCTTCTCGCGGCGCGGATTGGACAGCTCGATGCCGACCACCGACTTGCCGGGGATCGGCGCGAGGATGCGTACGCTCATCGCCCGCAGCGCCATCGACAGGTCGTCGGCCAGCGTGACGATGCGGTTCACCTTGACGCCAGGAGCCGGCTCGAATTCGAAGGTGTTGATCACCGGACCCGGCCGCACCGCGGTCACCTTGCCCTGCACCCCGAAGTCGGCGAGCTTCGATTCGAGGATCCGCGAGCTGGCGATCAACGACTGCTCGTCGACGCGCTCCCCCGAGTGCACCGGCGGATCGAGGAACGTCGACGACGGCAGGTTGAAATTACCGCCGAACGAGAACGTCTCCTGCGACGGCTTCTTCTTCGACCTCTCCGCCGACCGCCGCGGCGGCTCGGTGACCAGGATCGGCGGCGGCGGATCGGCCGTTGCGGGCTGCTTGCGCACGTTCGGCTTGGTGACGATCGTCCGTGGCGCGCGCGCGACTTCCGGCGGGCTCTCCCGCTTCCAGCGCTCGAACCAGCCGGTCACGGTCTCTCCGGCGGATCTCGCCAGCTTCGCGAAGTGCTCGACGCCCTCGAGGATCGACGTCGACGTTGTCGCCAGCACCATCAGCAGGAAGATCGGCACCAGGAAGCAGTAGCTGCCGACCACGCCGAAGTTCTCGCACAGCACCGCGGCGAGAAATTGACCAGCGATGCCACCGAGCGTGTGCGGCGGCGCCGGCCGCGCGTAGCTCGGGCACGAATCCCCCCCCCCAGGCAGCTCGAAGAGGATCGCCGCCGAGGCCATCAGCCCGAAGCCGGCCGCCCAGCGAACGGTGGACCACACCGGCCTGCCTCGCATCGCGTTCACCGCTCCGGCCAGGCCAGCCACCGGAACCACGTAGGCGGTGAGCCCGAAGAACTCGCGCAGCGGCCCGGCGATGTGGCTGCCGACCTGCCCCGTCAGGCGGCTCGACCACAGGCTGACGAACAGGAAGAGCGACAGCCCGCAGGTGAGCAGTGCCGCCGCCTCGCGCGCCCACCATTCGGGGATCGAGGACGCCGGGGACGGCTTCGGACGCTCTCGAGCCATCGTCCTAGCGGCGCGCCGGCAGCACGCCTTCCACGGCCTTGCGCTCGACGCTCTGCGCGATCAGGCGCTCCGCCGCCTCGGCCACGTTCTTTCCGTAGAGGCCGGTCGACAGCAGCCGCACCAGCGAGCGATGGACCTGTGGAGTCGTCGAGATCGTGATCGTCACCGTCGGAACCTGATTGGGCGGGCGGGGCATTCGTCTGGCGATTCTTATGGCAAAAGTATGCCATTCTTTGGCAGCGAGCAACAGAAGCGGCCTCGGCGGCGAGGCGCGCGCGAAGGGCCAGCGAGAGCCGAGCCGGCGGCTGCCGACGAAATGCGCTCGCTCGTCACATCTCCATGATGAACGGCAAGATCATCGGCCGGCGGTCGAGCCGCTTGGCGAAGAAGCGCTTGAGCGTGCGGCGGACCGACTCTTGGACCTCGACCGGATCGCCGCGAGACTCCAGGCTGAGGGTCTCGAGCGCGGCGAGAATCGCACTGCGGGCGTCTTGCAGAATCGCCTGCTGCGCGCCCTCGAGCAGGAAGCCGCGGGACATCAGCTCGGGCCCAGCGACGACCTCGCCGCTGGTCGGATGGATGCCGAGAATGGCGAGCACCAGACCGTCCTCCGAGAGGTGGCGGCGGTCGCGCAGCACGACCTCCTCGACGTCGCCCACCCCCTTGCCGTCGACGAACACGCGCCCGGCCTCCACGCGGTCGCCGATCTTGGCGCCGTCGGCGTCGATGACCAGCGTCCCGCCGTTCTCGAGCAGAAAACACCGCTCGCGGTCGATGCCGGTCTCGACGGCGAGCTGTACGTGCCGGACGAGGTGACGATACTCGCCGTGCACCGGCACGAAGTAACGGGGCTGCGTGAGCCGCAGCATCAGCCGCAGCTCCTCCTGACTGGCGTGTCCCGACGTGTGGATGTCGGCACGCCCCTCCCAGTAGACGTCGGCGCCACGCCGACAGAGGTGATTCACCAGCGTGGTGATCGGCCGCTCGTTCCCCGGGATCACGCGCGCGGAGAGCACCACGGTGTCGCCCGGCGCGGCGCGGAGCTGGGGATGATCGTCGGTGGCGATGCGCGAGAGCACCGAGCGCGGCTCTCCCTGGCTGCCGGTGGCGAGCAGCGTCACCTGCTGCGAGGGAAGATCGGCGACTTCGTCGAGGTCGATCAGCGTGCCGTCCGGCACGGAGAGCTTGCCGAGCTCGCGGGCGATCTTGAGGTTCTGCGTGAGGCTGCGCCCGGCCACCGCCAGCTTGCGCCCGTACTTCACCGACAGATCGACGAACTGCTGCACGCGGTGGACGTGGGAAGCGAACGTCGCGGCCAGGATCTTGCCCGAGGTGCTCTGGAAGACGCGGTCGAGACCGATCCCGACGACCCGCTCCGAAGGAGTCGTGCCGGCGCGATGGACGTTCGTCGAGTCCGAGAACAAGAGCAGCACGCCCTCGGCGCCGACCTCGGCGATGCGTGGCAGATCGGAGACCCGACCGTCGATCGGCGTGTGGTCGATCTTGAAGTCTCCGGTGTGCAGCACCGTGCCGACCGGCGTGCGAATCACGAAGCCGACCGCGTCGACGATCGAGTGCGTCATGTGCAGCGCCTCGATCTCGAACGGCCCGAGCGACCAGCGCTCGCGCGGCGCGAACGTGGTGAGCCGCGCGGAGTCGAGCAGCCGGTGCTCGGCGAGCTTCGCCTCGATGAGCGCGCGGGTGAACGCCGAGGCGTAGATCGGCACGTTGCACTCGCGCAGCAGAAAGGGCAGCGCGCCGATGTGATCCTCGTGTCCGTGGGTCATCAACATGCCCACCAACCGCTCGCCGAGACCGCGTAGATAGCCGAGGTCCGGGATCATCAAGTCGATGCCCGGCGTGTCCATGCCCGGGAACATCACGCCGCAGTCGATCGCCACCGCGGCCTCGACGGCATCCGAACCGGCGCCGTAGAGCTCGAGCACCATGAGATTCAACCCGATCTCGCCGAGGCCGCCGAGCGGAACCACGCGGATCCGCCCCCGCGCCATCGAGGAAGCGGAGGTCACGGCTGCCGCACGTCCTGCGGCAGCGCGCCGCGCGGCGCGCTGCGCATCAATGCGCCGATCGACTCGCGAACGCGGCGCAGGAGCCGGTCCTTGTCCCGGAGCGCCACGTCGGCGGTCTCGATCGGCGAGCCGATCCGCACCTCGACCTCGCCGCTCTCCACCCGCAAGCTGCCCTTGGCCATCACGCGCGCGGTTCCGACGACGGCGATCGGCGCGATCGGCGTCTTGGTTTCGATGGCGAGGACGAAGCCGCCCTTCTTGAACGGCAAGAGATCCTCACCAACCCCCCGGGTGCCTTCCGGAAACACCACCACCGAGATGCCGCGGCGAATGCGCGCGCCCGCCGCCGCATAGCTGCGCATGGCCTGCATGTGATTCGAGCGGTCGATGATGATGTTCTTGAGCGCGCGCAGGCCCCAGCCGAAGAACGGGACCTTGGTCAGCTCCTGCTTGGCGACGAAGCGGATCTGGTACGGCCACAGCGCCCAGCCGATTGCCGCGATGTCGGCGGCCGAGCGATGGTTCGACATGAAGACGTACTGGCGCGCGGGGTCGAGATGTTCCAAGCCCTGCACCCTCACGCGCACGCCCGACACCCACAGGCTGAACGCCATCCACCACTGCGCCAGGCGATAGCCGCGCTTGCCGTCTTGCTCGAAGAGACAGACCACCACCACCACCGCCGCCGCGACGATCATGCCGAGCCCCACGCAGAGCAGGCGCACGACGTGGATCGGCCGGAGCGGGAACCCCACGCTGCCCATATAGGGTGGGGCTCGCGAGCCAGTCAACGCGCCGCGCGGCGAGGCCGGGATGCAACGAAGCGTTTCGCGGCGAGGAAGCCGTCGTTGACAGCCCGAGCCCCGGGCGGATAGCTCTCGTGGCGAGAGGAGCCTCCACGATGTCCGTCAACAAAGTCATCCTAATCGGCAATCTCGGCCGCGATCCCGAAGTACGCTTCACCGCGGGCGGCAAGGCGGTGGCGCGATTCTCGGTGGCGACCTCCGAAGTGTGGAACGACTCGGAGGGCACGCGCCAGGAGCGCACCGAATGGCACAACGTCGTCGTCTGGGGAAAGCAGGCGGAGAGCTGCGGGCAATATCTCCAGAAGGGCCGCCAGGTCTACATCGATGGCTCGATCCGCACGCGGCAGTACGACGACAAGGACGGCAACAAGAAGTACATCACCGAAGTCCACGCACAGCGCGTGCAGTTCCTCGGCGGCGGAGGTGGCGGAGGTCGCACCGCGCAGCCGCGCGACACGCAGGCCGAGGCCGAGCCCACGCCGTCACCGTCGCCGTCACCGGGTGAGGAAGAAGACATCCCCTTCTGAAGCGGTGATCACCAGTAGCCGGCGTCGACGAAGCTGAAGTGCGCCTCCGCGCCGACGATCACGTGATCGAGAACGCGGATGCCGACGATGTCGCCCGCTTCGCGCAGCCGCCGTGTTAGGCTGACGTCCTCCGCGCTCGGAGCGGGGTCGCCGCTCGGGTGATTGTGGACGAGGATGACCGCGGCCGCCGAGTCGCGCACGGCCGGCGCGAACACCTCGCGCGGGTGAACGATCGACGCCGTGAGCGACCCTTCCGACACCTGAACGTCGCGCAGCCGCCGGTGCTTGGCGTCGAGCAGCAGCACGCAGAAGACCTCCTGGCGCAGCGGCGCGAGCCGCCCGCGCAGATGCCGGTAAACGTCGGCACTGGTCTGGAAGACGCCGCCCCGGTCAACGCGCTCGCAGGCGGCCCGCCGGCCGAGCTCAAGCGCGGCGGCGACCGCCGCGGCGTTGGCCACGCCGAACCCGCGGCGACCGACCAGCTCGGCCGGCGCCGCGCGAGAGAGCCCGCGGAGCCCGGCGAAGTCGGCGAGCAGGGCGCGCGCCTGATCGAGCGCGGTCGAGCCGCGCAGCGTGCTCGTGCGCAGCACCAACGCCAACAGCTCCGCGTCGGACAGGGCGCGCACGCCGACGTCGAGCAGTCGCTCGCGCGGACGCTCGGAAACCGGCCATTGATCGATTCGCCGCGACATGGAGCTCGCGGTCACCGGGGGTGGCGATACCAGTCTCCCGGCGACGGCGGGCCGCGGTCAAGAAAAATCTGCGCGCGTGTCGACGGTCAGTGATTCTGTCCGAGCTAACGGATCAGTGATTCTGTCCGCATCGAGGCGTCTAGACCTCACGGTGACATCACGGCGGCGGGGGAAACGGAAGGAGCCCGTAGGGCGACTGGAGTTTTCCCCGCCGCGGCCGCGCTCGGCGGGCGCCGTCGCCTCCGCCTGAGGGCCCGCAGCTCGCCGGTCGTGGTCGTCGCCGCGGTCGCGATCAAGGCGTCGCCCAGGTACACCCGCCAGCTGCCGTCGAGGAGCTGACGCACCTCGACGCGCTTCTTGGCGTAACTCCCCTTGCGAGGTCCGGGCGGGATGTCGATCACGACCGTCCCGCCCAGCTGCACCGTGTTGTCGTTCAGCACTGTCGCCTCGTAGTGGAAGCTGCAGACGCGGGCGAGGTCCGTGGCGCCCCGAACGCGGCGCCAGGCAGGTTCGGGGTTCTCCGCGCTGACCCCGAAGCGGCGGCTGTGGTCCGGCCGGTACCGCTCGAGCACCGCGTTGGCTTCCTCGGACGTGCGCGCCCCTGCAAGGCGCAGCTCCGATACCAGCCGATCCTGCAGCGTGTCCCACAGCCGCTCGACTCTCCCCTTGGCCTGCGGTGAGAGGGCGTAGATCACCTCAATCTCCAGCGCCTTCAGCGCCCGGCCCACCTGCGTCGGGTCCTGCTCTCCCCGAAGCTCCTCTTCCAGCGTCCAGTGCTCATCGTTGCGCTTCAGGCTCCCGTGGCGGTCCATGTACACGCTCCACGGCAGCCCCTTCTCCTCGGCCATCGCCTTCAGCACCCGCAGGTACCCCGCCGCGCACTCCTGCTCGACGAAGTGCGCACCCGGCAGCAGATCCGACGTCGCATCATCCACCGCTGCCATCAGACACAGCATCGGCCCGCGCCCCTCGAGCCAGTCGTGGCGGCTCCCGTCCCACAGCGCCATCAGCCCCGCTTGCGCCTTGCGGTCTCGTCGCCGCCGGTGCTTACGAGCTCGGCGCCGCCGCGTCGAGCCGATGCCCGCCGCTCGCAACACCCGCCGCACCGTCACCCGCGACACCGAGATCTTCTCCAACTCCCCCAACTTCTCCGTGAAGTGCTGATCGTTGAAGCCCTCGTACTTCCCTGACCGCAGCTCCACGATCCGCTTGCGCACCTCGTCGGCGATTCGGTGCACGGGCGCACGCCCCGTATTCCCGTGTACCACCCCAGCTCGACCACTCTCCGCTACCCGCCGCCGCACGCGCCGCACCTGGCGCTCCGACAATCCCATCAAACGCGCCAGCTCCCCGAACGTCAGCGCTCCACGCTCAAGCCGCTCAACCGCGTCCAGCCGCTTCCACTGCCGCTCGCTCATCTTGTCCATCCTCCTTCTTCTTCCAGGAGGCGGACATTTTCACTGACCCGTTAACCGGACACTTTCACTGACCCACGACAGAAAAATCTGCGCGCGCGACGAGCCTGATCGCCCCGCGCGCGCCTGCGGCTTTGCGGAAGTCTCCCTGGCCTCCCACGACCAAATGGGTTACGCGAGGTTGCGATCTAAATCGAGCGGGGGCAGTAGAGTCGGAAGGAGACAGAACAAGCGATGGAACCAACGGCAGTGACGACCCCGGCGATCGCCGCCCAGGGAGCGACGATCGCCGAAGCCCTCAAGGGCTTCACGCTGATCGGCGGCGACTGGGTTCTGTGGGTCCTGATCTTCGCCAGCGTCCTCTCGGTCACGGTGATGATCGAGCGCCTCATCTATTTCTTCCGCAACCGCACGCCGGTCGAGCGCTTCATCGAGGCGTTCACCGAGCGGCTCGGGCGCGACGACGTCAGCGGCGCGACCGCGCTCGCTGACATGACGAAGGGCGCGGAGGCGCGCATCGCCAAGATCGCGCTCGCTCACTTCAACGGGGGAGAGCAGGTCGTCGAGGAGATGATGGCGAGCCGCAAGATCGCCGAGCGCCTGCGCTTCGAGAAGTACCTGATGATCCTCGGCACCATGGGCAACAACGCGCCGTTCTTCGGCCTGTTCGGCACCGTGCTCGGCATCATCAAGGCGTTCCACGATCTCGGCCAGGCGGGCAGCAATGCGGCCGGCGCGACCACGGTGATGACCGGCATCTCCGAGGCGCTGGTGGCGACGGCGATGGGCCTGCTGGTGGCGATCCCCGCGGTCATCGCTTACAACTACTTCACGAAAAAGGTGAAGGAGTTCGCGGCCAACGCCGAGACCATCGAGCGCATCATCCTCGCGCACCTGAAGGCCGGCGCGAAAGTGGAGACGAGGGTCCGCGTGCTCCGGGAGAACGCGTAGTGGCAGGCTCATCGCACGAAGACGACGACTCGATCACCGGCATCAACGTCACGCCGCTGGTCGACGTCACACTCGTGTTGCTCATCATCTTCATGGTGACGGCGAGCTTCATCGTGGCGCCAGCGGTCAAGGTCGACCTGCCGCAAGTCTCGAAGGCCGACGAGCCGCCGCCGCGCAGCCTCCACCTCCTCGTCGATTCCGGCGGCGCCATCTACCTGAACGACAAGCGCGTCGAGGAATCGAGCGTGCTACAGCTCGTGCAGAAGGAAGTGGCCGCCAACGCCGACGTGCAAGTGCTCGTCAGCGCGGACAAGAAGGTTCCCTACGGCGAGGTGATTCACCTCCTCGATCTCGTTCGCTCCGGGGGCGTGAAGAAGTTCGCGATCTCCGTCGAGACGGTGCGCAAAGGCTGAGCGACGAGTGTCCGTTGCCACCTGGATGCTGGGCGGCGACCGGGCGACGTCCCGCCAAGCGCTCTCGCTCTCGCTCTCGCTCCTCCTTCACCTGACTTTCGGCGTGGTGGCGTTCCTATTGGCGCAGCGCGAGCGCCCGGAGCCGCCGATTGAGGTCGCGATCTTCGAGGGACCAAGGGGGCCATCCTCGCCTCCGCCCGGCGAGCCGAGCGTCGCGCCCGGGCCGGTGGGCTCAGCGCCCGAAGAAGCGCAGGCGGCCGAAGCGCCGACGGCGCCTCCCACTCCCAAGGTGAAAGTCGCTCAACCCCGCCGCCCCGCACCCAAACCAGCGGCCCCGGTCGAGCGTCCCGTGGAGGAGCCGAGGCGGCTTGCTGCTGCGCTTGGCAAGACCGGTCTGGCACCGACCACTCAAGCGTTCGAAGGCGTCGAGTCGAGCGTGCAGCCGCGCAACGCGCCGAGCGAGAGCGAAGCGCCGACCGGCATGTCGGGGACGGCGCGTTCCAATGCGGCCGTGGCCGGCGGGCCGGCGGTCACCGGCAGCGCCGGCTCGGTCTTGCTGCCGGGGCCCGGCGGCGGCGGGGCCGGTGCGGGCGGCGGCATCGGGCGCGGCGGCTTTTCGGTCTCGGGGGCCGGCGCCGGCGGCACCAGTCGCAGCTACGCAGCGATTTGGGAATGGACGCAGCGCTACCTCGTGGGCTTTCGCTGGGCTTACGACGACCACTTGCGCGTCACCCCCACGCTGCGCGGCCTGATGGTGGTGCGCTACCAGATTTCCTCGAGCGGTAGCGTCGGCGACGTCACCCTGGTCTCGAGCCAGATCCAGAATCCACAGCTCGAGCAGGCGATTCTCCATCAGATCCTCGGCTGGCGCTATCCTCCCGAGCCGTCCGGCACCGTCGTCGTCACTTGGCCGTTCTCATTCCTGCCGCCCAGTTGAGCGGCGGTCGCGAGACGCCGTCCGCGCTGCTACCGTCGTGGTAGATTCCGCCGGCCGCTCGCGGTCCGGTCGCGGCGCTCCCAGAGTCCGCTCTTGCCGCCGCTCTTGCGCACCAGGCGGATGCGGCCGATCGTCATGCCGCGGTCGATCGCCTTTGCCATGTCGTAGATCGTCAGACAGGCGACGGACACGGCCGTCAGCGCCTCCATCTCCACGCCAGTCTTGCCCTCGACGCACACTCGGCCCTCGACATCGATCGTCGAACGCGCGGGATTCGGCTCGAGCTCGACGGTGATCGCGCTGATCGGCAGCGGGTGGCAGAGCGGGATCAGCTCATGCGTGCGCTTGGCGGCGAGGATTCCCGCCACCCGCGCCACCGCCAACACGTCGCCCTTCTTCGTCCGTCCCGCGACGATCGCGCGCAGCGTCTCCGGCCGCATTTTCACCTCGCCTCGCGCCACCGCCTCGCGCGCGGTGACGGCTTTCTCGCCGACGTCCACCATGCGCGCCCGACCGCGACGGTCGAGGTGGGTGAGCGCCGCGCCCGGCGGCCGTCTACCTTGCATTGGGCAAAACATACTTTATACAGAATCGTTGCTCAAAGGAGATGCGATGGCGCAGACGGACCACGAAAAAGTGATCGTTCTCGGCTCGGGACCGGCCGGCCTGACCGCCGCTTTGTACACGGCGCGCGCCAACCTGCGGCCGCTGGTGGTCTCGGGGTCGCAGCCGGGCGGGCAACTGACCATCACCACCGAGGTGGAGAACTACCCGGGGTTCCCCGACGGACTGCTCGGGCCGGAGATGATGGACCTCTTCCGCAAACAGGCAGAGCGGTTCGGAACCCGCTTCGAGTCCGGCGACGTCACCCGCGTGGATCTCTCCACGCGCCCGTTCCAAATCATGCTCGGCGACCGCGTGCTGCGCGCCGCGACGCTGATCGTCTCCACGGGAGCCGCCGCGAAGCTGCTGGGCATCGAATCGGAGAAGCGGCTGATGGGTTACGGCGTCTCCGCCTGCGCCACCTGCGACGGCTTCTTCTTCAAGAGCAAAGAGGTGCTCGTCGTCGGCGGCGGCGACACGGCGGTGGAGGAAGCGAGCTTCCTCACCAAGTTCGCCACCAAAGTGACGATCATCCACCGCCGGGATCAGCTCCGCGCCTCGAAGATCATGCAGGATCGGGCGCGCCGGAACCCGAAGATCGAGTTCGTGTGGAACGCCACCGTCGCCGAAGTGCACGGCGACCCGAAGCAAGGCGGCGTGACCGGCGTGACGCTGCTCGACACCCGCGACGGCACTCGGCGGGAGCTCCGCTGTGACGGCGTGTTTATCGCCATCGGCCACGAGCCGAACACGCAGATCTTCCGCGGCCAGCTCGAGATGGACGAGCGCGGCTACATCGTCACCCACGGCAAGACCACCGACACCAGCGTGCGCGGTGTCTTCGCCTGCGGCGACGCTCAGGATCCTTCGTATCGACAAGCGGTGACCGCGGCAGGCACCGGCTGCATGGCGGCGATCGACGCCGAGCGCTTCCTCGAAACCGAGGGGCAGTAGACCGCTCCCCGCGCCCGTCGCCTCTCCCTCCGGCCGGATGGCCGAAAGATGATGCCGCGGCGGCGCTTGCGCCACCGCGTGCGGCGAAGTGCCGGACGTCACTCGCCGTTCACGCCTTGACGATCTTGTGGCGGCCGTCGGCCACGTGGCGCGTGGCGTTGCGCGAGTCGACGACCAGAGCGGCGTGACGAACGATCCAGTCGTAGTCGTAGTCGCTGTGATCCGTGGCGACGAGCACGCAGTCCGCCTCGGCGAGCCGCCGCTCGTCGAGCGGCACCGAGTCCAGATCGAACGTGTCGTAATGGCGCAGGCGCTTGGCCCGCAGCGACGGCACGTAGGGGTCGTTGTAGCTCACCTCCGCGCCGCGCGACTCGAGGATCTCGATCACCTTGAGCGAAGGCGACTCGCGCAGGTCGTCGACGTCCTTCTTGTAGGCAACGCCGAGCACCAGCACGACCGCGCCACGTAGCGCTTTGCCCCGCTGGTTGAGCGCCTCGGCCACCCGCTCCACCACCCAGTACGGCATGTGGGTGTTGATCTCACCGGCAAGCTCGATGAACCGCGTCGAGAAGTCGTAGTGCCGAGCCTTCCAGGTCAGGTAGAATGGATCGATCGGGATGCAGTGCCCGCCGAGGCCGGGCCCGGGGTAGAACGGCGTGAAGCCGAACGGCTTGGTCGCCGCGGCCTCGATCACCTCCCACACGTCGATGCCCATGCGCTCGAACAGCATCTTCAGCTCGTTGACGAGCGCGATGTTGATCGAGCGGTAGATGTTCTCGAGCAGCTTGGCCGATTCCGCCACCCGCGCGCTCGACACGGTCACCACCCGGTCGAGAAAGCTCGCGTAGAGCGCCGTGGCGAGCTCGCCGCACTCCGGCGTGACGCCGCCGACCACTTTGGGAATCGTGCGGGTGTTGAAGCGCGGGTTGCCGGGATCTTCGCGCTCGGGAGAGAACGCCAGGAAGAAGTCGCGTCCGGCGACCAGCCCGCCGCGCTCGAGCACGGGGCGCACCACCTCGTCCGTGGTTCCAGGGTAGGTGGTGCTCTCGAGCACCACGAGCTGCCCCGGCCGCAGGTGCTGGGCGATCGTCTCCGCCGTGTCCCGCACGTAGCTCAAATCCGGCTCGCGGCCCTCGGTGAGCGGGGTCGGCACGCAGATGAGAATCGCGTCGCAATGCACGAGCGCGGAGAAGTCGCTCGACGGGAAGAGCTTGCCCGCGTCCGCACGCGGGATCTCGTCGCTTGATCGCACCCGACCGAGCAAGCCGGCGACGCGCTCGCTCGGAATGTGACGGATGTAGCTCTTGCCGCGCTCCAGCTTGTCGATCTTGACGGCATCGACGTCGAGACCGACCACCCGCTTGCCGGCTTCCGCCATGGCCAAGCCGAGCGGCAGGCCGACGTAACCGAGGCCAATCACTCCGACGGTTGCTCGCGGGCTGGCGAAAAGCCGTATGCGGTCACTCGAAGCCGACATGGGCACCTGCTTTCGTCGCGAAAGGTGTTGAACCGGCGGCCAGTTTGCCTGAAAAAGGCGCGGACCTAAACCCGCCCTCGCCCACGTGGCTCCTGCTCTTGCAGCTTCGCGAGGCACGCCCGCTGCCGGCTCGCCGCCGTGACGGCGGAATTCGGCGCGGTGATCTACGCGGTCGGCCCGGCCGCCAGCTCGATGAGCTCGTCGATCTCCGCGCGCCACGGCGCCGACCGCTCCGCGGGCAGGAAGCCCGGCATCTCCGCGCACGCCGTTTCGAGCAGCGAAGCGAGCCAGAGCTCGCGTCGCGGCAGCGCCTCGGCAAAGATTTCGAGCAGCCGCCGCGCCGGTTCGTCACCCTCGCCGGTCGGCGGCTCGACGACGAACACGGACGCGGATCCACCGCCGGCGCGCAGCCGCCGGGCGGCCTCCTGCGAGTCGGCCACCACCGCCAACGAGCGCTCCAGCACCGCGCGGCGAAGACGGGGGTGAAGGGAGAACGGCGGATCGAGGTCGCCGTGGGCCACGACGACTCCCGGCCACTCGCACAGGGCCTCGTAGAGGTACTCGTGCTCTCCTCCCTGCGCCAACGAATAGACGGCCAGATCGAACGTCCAGAGGAGATTCCGATAGTGCACCTCGCGGAGATCGTGCACGCGGCAACGCTCGGCGATCGCCGGGCTCGCCGGAGCGCTGCCGTCGACCAGTACCGCAACCTCGGCGCCGCGCGCCAGCCGCGGCAGCAGCCGCTCGGCGTATTCCACGGCCGCTCCGCGGCGCGGGAGCAGCGGCCCGAAATAGGCGATCCTCATCGCAGCAGCCGCTCGAGCGTCCGTTCCCAGGAAATCTCCTTTGCCTGGTAGCCGGCGTATCCCGATTCGCCGAGATCTCTCGCGCGCGTGCGGTTCCAGTAGAGCTCGTCGAGCCGCTCGGCGATCGCCTGCGGATCGGGCTCCACCACGAAACCGTTGACGCCGTTCTCGACGAACTCGAGCGGGCCTCCGCTGTCGGTACAGGTGACCACGGGCTTACGCGAGAGCATGGCCTCGAGGGTGACGAACCCGTAGTCCTCGCGCAGCGGGCCGAAGAACACCGCCAGTGCCTCGGCGTAGTAGCGCACCTTTTCTTCGTGACCGACGGGTCCGAGCAGCCGCACGCGATCGCGTAAGCCGTGGACGTCGATGCGGTGCTCGACCTGAAAGGCGATGTCGGGCTCGGTGGCGGCGCCGGCGAGGAGGCAGCGGACCGGCGATCGCACCTTCGCCATCGCGTCGATCAGCAGGAGCTGGCGCTTGTACGGCGTGATCCGGCTCGGGAAGAAGACGTAGTCGCCGAACTCACCGGAGCGGAACGTCTCGGCGCGATCCGGCGGCGGATAGAGCGGATCGGCGTCGACGTTGACGAAGCCCGTCAGACGTTCGACCACCTCGCGCGAGATGCCGTACACGGCGCGCGCTTCGGCGACGAACTTGTGGTCGACGTCGCGCACGAAGTCCCGCACCAGCCGGCCGTCGGGAAATCGGATCAGGTCGCAGTCCTCGGTCCCCCACAGCTCGTACGCCGGCCGGTGCTGGTGGAGCAGCCACAGTACCTTGCAGGGATGGCGCACGCAGTAAGCGGGAAACTTGAGGGCGATCACGCGGTCGATCGGCCGGCCGTCGGACTCTCCGAGGTCGACGAGCCGCGCCATCAGCACGTGCTTGGGAATCTCCGCCGCCGGATACCACTTGAACGGCAGCGCGACCACGTCGGCGGCGTGGCCGGCGGCGATCAGCGCGTCGCGCAAGTTCGTCGCCAGCAGCTCGGCTCCGCCGCGGACGAACGGAACCTGCGCGGTCGCGATCGCCACGCGCACGGCGATCAGCGCCCCTCGCCGCCGAGGCGGCGGGCCATCTCCTGCTGGCGCTCGTCGAGATCCCGCAGGCGCAGGCCGAGCAACGCGATCTTGCGGCGCGCGTCCTCCTCCGCCTCGCGAGCGGCACGGATCTCGGTCTCGAGCTGCCGGACCCGCTCCTCGGCCGCGCGCAGCCGCGCGACCACGCGCTCGACCCAACGGTCGCGCGCATCGACGGCGCGAACCGTCTGCTCGAGCGCCCGCGCCACGGCGGCGTTCCAAGCCACCTGGCAATGCGCGAAAAAGTGGATCGCGCGGGCGACGAAGCGCGCGAGCCTCCACTTCGAGCCGCCGGCCGCCGCCGCGTCTTGCAGCGCCGTGGCCAGCGTGTCGGGCGCGCGCAGAACCTCCTGCATCGCGAGGTGCGCCGCGGAGGAGTCGGGCGATTCGATGTCGGATGGGCGCGGATCCATCGGAGGCCGGGGCTCGGCGGCTGGCGAGGCTTCCCGCTTCGGCGCGTCCCTTACCCCGCCGCCCGCCTTCTGGCAACGACGCGGCGCTTGTCGACCCAGCGCGCCCCAAGCATGATAGGCAATTATCGAGCTTTGCGACGGTCGAAGGAAAGAGGAGGTTCGTCGATGCCCGTTCGAGAAGGAAAACCGGCTCCCGCGTTCACGCTCGCCGACGCCGACGGCAAGAAGGTCTCGCTCGCCGACTTCGCCGGCAGAAACGTGATCGTCTACTTCTATCCGAAGGACGATACCCCCGGCTGCACGAAGGAGGCCTGCGGCTTCCGCGACGGCTGGAAGGAGCTGAAAAAGGCCAATGCCGTGCTGCTCGGCATCTCGGCGGACGACCCCGACTCGCACCGCAAGTTCGCCAGCAAGTACAAGCTCCCGTTCCCGCTGCTCTCCGATCCCGGTCGCAAGGTGATGGAGAGGTATGGGGCCTACGGCGAGAAGATGATGTACGGCAAGAAAACCGTCGGCGTGATCCGCTCGACTGTGTGGATCGGCCCCGACGGCACCGTGAAAAAGCATTGGGCGCGGGTGCCGAGCGCGGAGCAGCATCCGGCAAAGGTACTCGAGGCGCTGCGATCCGGCGGCTGATTCCGCCCGCTCCGGACGTCGTGACGCAGCCACCGTTCGCGGCTCGAAGACGCAACTCCGCTCTCGAAAGATGGCTTGCAAATCGAACCGCAGTTTGGCGGTAATCCCCGCACAGCCTACGGAGGAGTCATGATCGAGATCGGCGTTTTCCACAACGGGGCAAGCGATCTTCCCTGCTTCCGGACCGAGAGCGGGATCGTCGTCAACGACGGCACGCTCGCCGAGGTCCACGAGTCGAACCAGCGCGTGCTGGTGAACCAGGTGCGCCAGGGCATCCTCGCCGATCGCCTCGGCTACAACTACTTCTTCATGACCGAGCACCACTTCCAGCCGGAAGGCGCGGAGTTCAGCCCCAACCCGCTGCTCGCCGAGACCGCGGTCGCGGCGCACACCAAGCGCATCCGCCTCGGCCAGGCCGCGAACATCGTCACCTGGTGGCATCCGGTACGCATCGCCGAGCAGGCGGCGATGCTCGACGTACTGTCCGGCGGGAGACTCGAGTTCGGCATGGGCCGCGGCTATCAGCCGCGCGAGGCCGAGGTGTTCGGCTGGCCGTTCGCCACCATCCAGGATCAGGAGCGAAACCGCGCGTTCTACCAGGAGGCCTACGAGATCATCCTGAAGTGCTGGACCGAGCCCTCCTTCTCGCACCACGGCCAGTTTTTCACGATCCCGCCAGTGTTCACGCGCTGGAACCACCAGCAGACGATCGCCTACTTCGCGTCCGGCAAGGCGGGACGCAAGCTCGACGAGGTGCTGAAGATCGGCGGCCCCGATCCCTACGGCGGGCCGAACCCGGTGATGCAAAGCGCGACCACGCTGAAGGAGCTGCAGGTGTTTCCGCAGCCGCTGCAGCGGCCCTATCCTCAGATCTGGGAGCCGCTCACCACCGGGCGCTCGATCCAATGGGCGGCCGAGCGGGGCGTCAACGGCTACTTCATCGTCGAGCCGAACTCGCGGCTGCGCAAGAACATCGAGACGTACTACGAGGTGGCCGAGAAGGCCGGCTGGCCGGATCGGCTGAATCGCGGCCGCTTCAAGTTCGGCTGGGACGTCGAGAAGCGCCGCGGCGTGGTCACCTCCCGCAACATCCACCTGGTGCCGCCCGGCGCCAGCCGCGAGAAGGAGCTCGCACGCTTCAAAGCCGCGCTCGAGCTGCAGTGGGACTACTACGGGCCGTTCGGCTTTGCCGCCTCGCTCGCCGAGGCCCACGAGCCGCTGTACGCGATCGACATGAAGGTCGACACCGCGATGCTGCTGAAGAAGGGCGTGGCGCTGTTCGGCACGCCGGCCGAGATCGGCGAGGCGGTCCTCAAGATCAAGGAGCAGTGCGGCTACGACGACTTCATGTTCAACGCCTGGTTCGAGTGCGCCGGCTTCCGGGGCGAGGAAGTCGAGGCGCAGATGCAACACTTCGCGGAGGAAGTCATGCCGGGACTCGCGCGCGCCTGCGGCGGTCAAGTGAAGAATCCGGAGATCGGCCTGGACTTCGCCCCGGCGAAGGCCAGCGTGTCGAAGAACCGACCGACGGCGCGGTGACCGCGCCGTTCGACGCGAGCGACTCGCCGCGCTGACCGAGGCGCTGCGGGAATCGGGCCTCGCCGGGGCACGAGGGTGGGGAGGTCCGTGCCCGACTTGCAAGACCGTCGAGCACGGACCCGGGCGGAGCCCTCAGCGCTTCAGCGCGAGGAACAGAGTCGCGTCTCCGCGACGCACCAGGAACAACGAGCTCTCGCCGGCGTTGCTCTTGCCGACCGCCTCCTTGAACGCTTCGACGGATTTCACCGCTTTGCGGTTGACCTCGAGGATCACGTCTCCCGGCCGCAGGCCCGCATCTTCGGCCACGCTTCCGGACTTGACCGCTCTCACCAGCACGCCGGAGCCGGGCTCGATACCGAGCGCGCGCGCCACCTCGGGCCCGACCGGTGCAACCATCAATCCGAGCTGCTCGTCGGATGGCGCGCCGCCACCTTCGGCGCCACCGCCTTCGCCCTCGCCCTTCGGCATCTCGGCGATCTTCAACTTCAGCGCCTTCTCCTTGCCCTCGCGCAGCACCTTGACGTCGACGCTCTTGCCGATCGGCGTCGCCGCGACCATCGCCGGCAGCTCGTGCGAGGACTTCACCTTCTGGCCGTCGTACTCGAGGATGATGTCACCTCGCTCGAGGCCACCCTTGGCGCCCGGGCCGTCCTCCTTCAGGCCCGACACCAGCGCGCCCTGTGGCTCGGGGAGCTTGAAGGACTTGGCGAGGTCTTCGGTCACGTCCTGGATCATCACGCCGAGCCAGCCGCGCACGACCTTACCCTTGGTCTTCAACTGCTCGACGATCGACTTCGCGAGGTTCGACGGAATCGCAAAGCCGATGCCCATGTTGCCGCCGCTCTCGCTGAAGATCGCGCTGTTGATGCCGACGACCTCGCCGTGAATGTCGAGCAGCGGCCCGCCGGAATTGCCGGGATTGATCGAGGCATCGGTCTGGATGAAATCGTCGTAGGGACCCTGGCCGATCGAGCGGCCCTTGGCGCTGACGATGCCAGCCGTCACGGTCTGCTCGAGACCGAACGGATTGCCGATGGCGACGACCCAGTCGCCGACGCGCAAACTGTCGGAATTACCGAGCTTGAGCTTGGGAATCGACGCGCCCTCGGGCTCGATCTTGATGACCGCCAGATCGGTCTTCGGATCGGCGCCGATCACCTTGGCCTTGTAGCGGTGCTCTCCCGAGGAGAGCTTCACGAGGATCTCGTCGGCGTGTTCTACGACGTGGTTGTTGGTGGCAATCGTGCCGTCGGAGTCGATGATGAAGCCCGAGCCGAGGCTTCGCGCTCTGAAGCTCTTCGGCATTTGCGGCATGAAGCGGCGGAAGAATTCCTCGAACGGATCGCCTCCGCCAAAAGGCCCCCCGGGGCCGCCGGGACCGCCGCGACCACCCGGGCCGGGCATCTGCCCGAAGCCGCCGAAGCCTTCGTTCTTGACGGTCTGCGTGGTCGAGATGTTGACGACCGCCGGCTCTGCCCGGGCCGCGATGTCGGCGAACGAGGGCAGCGTCATCGTGTAACTCGACGGCGCCGGGGCCTGCGCCGCGGGCGCCGTCGGCGGGGGCGCGAGCCTCTCCTCGCTCTTCGGCTTACCCCACGGGAACCAGTCGGCGGCGGAGGCGACGATCGCTCCGGCCATCACCACGGAGGCTCCGGTCAAGGCGATCCATGACTTCGTCTTCGGCTTCATTTGGCGCACCTCGGATACCCCCCCCACCGGCCGCGCCCTCGATGGCACGCGTCCAGACCGTCGCTGTTGCTGTTGAGACGTTCCTCGTCTCGATGATATTCGACACCGCGCCTTTCTGGAATTCCCTTTTCTGATACCCGCGGAGGTGGCGCGGCACACCCACCCCGCGCGCCCGGGAAAGATCTTCGCGATCCGCGCGGTCCTACTCGGTGAACTCGATCACGTCTGCCCGGACCGTCAGGGTCGGCACCGAAAACACCACGAAGTAGACCGTCGACGCTTCCTGGCTCACGTTGACCAGCGCCTGGGCCGTCCCCTCCCCGATGCCAGCGGCCTCGTAGAGCTTGGACATCGCGCCCGAATACGTCGGCGACACGATCGGCACGAGGCCGAGCAGACTGAAGCCATGGCTCGCCCCGACGGCGTTGGAACGGATGACGCGGTAGTTCTTGCGCGAGAGATCCACCTGCGTGGTCGTCGATTGCGATTGCGGCAGGACGACGTTCCGCGCGCAGGCCGAGGTGAGTACCGCGAGAGCGGCAAGCAGGCAGGTGACGATCGCGACCTTTCCTTCGAGTCTCACGCCGACCTCTCTCATGCGCACCACCTCCCGCGGCGGACTCTACTACGACCGGCGGTGCATCGTCACGGGTCAGCGACGCAGCGCGCTGCGCTCGTCCATGACGGCGATGTGCTGCTCGACGGCGCGGCGCTCGCGCGAGAGGTACTCGGCGACGGCGCGCGCCAGGCGCGGGTCGGCGAGGTAGTGCATGCTCTCGGTCGGCGTCGCCTCGAAGCCGCGCAGGTGCTTGAACTCGCCGCCGGCGCCGGGCTCGAACCGCCGGAGCCCTTGCTCGAGGCAGTACTCGATCGCCGCGTAGTAGCAGACGTTGAAGTGCAGGAAGCGGATCTCCTCGAATGCGCCCCAGTAGCGGCCGTAGAGGACGTCGCCCTTGCGCACGTTGAACGTGCCGGCGACGATCTCGCCGCCCCGCCGCGCGACGACGAAGCACAGGCGCCGCTTCCAGCGCGCGCGCAGCAGGTCGAAGAGGTCGCGGTTCAGGTACTGCCGGCCCCAGTAGAGCTTGTCGATCGTCGTCTCGTAGAGACGAAACATGACCGCGAAGAGGGCGTTGGGAATGTCCTCGCCGGCGAGCACCTCGATCGCGATGCCTTGCTCCGCAAGCGCGCGCCGCTCGCGCCGAACCTGCGTCCGGCGCTTGCTCTTGAGCGCCGCGAGGTAATCCTCGAAGCTCCGCCAACCCGGGTTCTCCCACTGGTACTGGTAACCGGTGCGCCGCTCGAAGCCGATCGCGCCGAGCCCGGCGACCTCGTCGTCCAGGCAGAAGTTCACGTGCACGGAGGAGAAGTCGTTTCGGCGGCAGATCTCGACCAGGCCCTCGCCGAGCGCGCGGATCACCGCCGGCCGCTCGCCGCCGCTGCGCGCGAGGAAGCGCGCGCCGGCGGCCGGCGTGAACGGTACGCCGACCAGCAGCTTCGGATAGTAAGCGATGCCCGCGCTCTCTGCCGCTTCGGCCCAGCCATGGTCGAACACGAACTCGCCGAGGCTGTGGCCCTTCACGTAGAGCGGGCACGCGCCGACCAGGTCGCCGCTTTCCCAGAGCGTCAAGTGCCGCGGCAGCCAGCCGGTGCGCGCGCCGACGCAGCCCGCCTCCTCGAGCGAGGCGAGCCACTCCCACTCGAGAAACACCGAGCCGTCGCCGACCAGCGCGTTCCACGCTTCGGCCGGCACGTCGGAAAGCCGCTCTTTCACCTCGAGCACCACGCCGCCGACTTTAGCAGGCGAGACGCGGCCGGGGCAGGAGGTCTGCGCGCCGCGACGAAAGCGGTTATAAGCCTCGCCATGAAGCTCGTGCGCTGGGGTTGGTCGGAGTACGAGACGCCGGAAGTCCCCGGTCTGCCCGCGGCGGTCGAGGCCATCGCCCTGGCCGGCGAGGCGGCTCCGCTCGAAGAATCCGACGTGCTGGTCGTGCCGAGCACCGTACGGGTCGACGCCGAAGTAGTCCGTCGTCTACGGCGCTGCCGGCTGGTGCTGACCACGACGTCGGGATTCGATCAGCTCGACCTCGCCGCCCTGCGCCAGGCGGGCATCCCCGCCGCCCGGCTACCGCTCGCGCGGCGCGACGCCGTGGTCGAGACCGCCCTCGGAATGATGCTGTCGCTCACGCGCCGGCTCGGCCGCTTTCAGGAGGCGGCGGGCGCCGGCCGCTGGGAGCGACCGCGCCTCGCGGGGTACGGCGCGACGTTGCTCGGCACGGTCGGCGTCGTCGGCGTCGGCGTCATCGGCAAGCGCATGGTCGAGGTCCTGGAATCGCTGCGGGCGCACGTTCTCCGCTGCGACCCGCTGCTCACGGGCAGCGCTTCGCTCGAGACGATCCTCGAGGAGAGCGACGTCGTCACGCTCCACTGCGAGCTGACGCCCGACAACCGCGGCCTGATCGGGCGGCGCGAGATCCGCGCCATGCGCCGCGGAGCCGTGCTGGTCAACACCGCGCGCGGCGCGCTCGTCGACGTCGACGCCGCGCTCGCGGCGGTGCACGATGGGCATCTCGCCGGGCTCGGCCTCGACGTGTTTCCCGCCGAGCCGGCGGAGCTGTCGCGCTACGTCGACCCCCGAGTGCTCGTCACCCCGCACGCGGCAGGGTGGCATCCCGCGCTCGGCGCCCAGATCGCCGAAGGCATCATCGAGGCGGTGAGCGCGCTGCTCGACGGGCGCGACGTGCCTTTCCGGCTCGTCTAAGTACCCGCGGGTACTTAGACAGGTGGAGGCTCCAAAGCGCCGCTCCGCGTCTTTCCCCGACGGGGGAGAGACCACCCGAAGGGCGAGGGGGGCTCCGCGGCGGTCGCGCCGGCTCCCCCAGTGCGCGCTTCGCGCCCGATCTCTCCCTACCAGGGGAGAGATGGAAACATCACTCGATGGACAGCCACCAGGGGGGCTGACCGCCGTAACGCTTCACCGCTTCGTCGCGCAGGTCGCTGTACTGCTTGCGGATGTCCTCGGCGCGCTTTTCGGCGGTGGCCTTCTGCTTGCGCAGATCCTCTTCCTCGGTCGACTCGTGCTGATCCGGGCCGTAGACCTTCTGCAGGATCTCGAGGCCCATGCGCGCCGGCTGGTCGCGCTCCTTCTTGAGAGCCGTGAGCTTCTCGTCGGCCGCCCGCGCCTGCTCC
The DNA here is from genome assembly GCA_963708955.1 of uncultured delta proteobacterium. Taxonomy (GTDB): domain Bacteria; phylum Desulfobacterota; class Binatia; order JACPRU01; family JACPRU01; genus JACPRU01. Next base: position 13,540 of record CAVPWJ010000182.1, on the reverse strand, counting down.
TTGGCCTGCGCGAGCTCACGCTTCAAGCGCATACGGGTACCGCTCACCTTCGACGAGAACTGTTCGTCCGAGACCTCGGACTGCGCGGCGGATCCGACGGCCGGCGCCGGCGGCGCCTCGGCTTCGGCGGACTCCGGGCTTCGCGCCTCGATGCCTTGTGGCGAAGTGCCCGACGACTCCTCGGCGGTCGCGCCTTCGCCGCCCGGGGAGACGTTCGAGAAGTGGACCTTCCCATCCTTGTCCGTCCACTTGTAGAGCTTCTGCGCCGCGACATCAGGTGCCGCGCCGGCGATCCAGGCGACGGCAACGATCACTGCGGTGATTGCGAGACCTCGGCTCATACTTGCCTCCCCCGCTCCTCCCTCGATGAGAACGAGCGAGGTCCACGTTACACCCTTTCGCCCGCCGGAGGCGAGGCTCGGCGGGCGTGTAGAGATCTCGGCCGGCTCGCTCAAGCGCGCGCCTCCTTGCGAGCCGGCGCCTCCACGCCCCAGCTCGCCGGCCGCCAGGTGGTGCCGGCCGAGCCGTCCTCGAGGACGATTCCGTCCGTGGCCAGTCCCTGGCGGATCTCGTCGGCCCGTTTCCAGTCCCTGGCCGATCGCGCGGCCGCGCGATCGGCGATCCGCCGCTCGACCTCGCCGGCCTCGAGCCCGCCCACGCGGAGCGCGCGCCGCCGCTCGGCGTCGAGAAATTCCTCCGCGGGCCGCTCGCCGACGCCGAGCACCGCCGCAACCGCCGCGAGGTCACGCCGCACCGCGGTCGCCGCCGCGACGTCACCCACGTCGAGCTGCCGGTTCAGCTCGCGCACCAGGTCGAACAGCACGGCGACGGCGCGCGCCGTGTTCAAGTCGTCGTCCATGGCGGCGACGAACGGCTCCAGGCGCGGCGTCGGCGGCAGCACCGCCACCGCTCCACGCGGCGCGAGCGCGCCGGGCCGCGCCAGCGTCTCGTAGAGGCGAACGAGCGCGCGGAAGCTCTCTTCCACCGCATCCAGCGAAAAATCCATCGGGCTCCGGTAATGCGTCGAGATCAGGAACAGGCGCAGCGCCTCGGCGGGCAGACGCTCGGCGAGCTCGCGGATCGCGAACACGTTGCCGAGCGACTTCGACATTTTCTCTTCGTTGATGCGCACGAAGCTGTTGTGCAGGAAGGCGCGCACGAACGGCTTCCCGGCCGCGCCCTCGGACTGCGCGATCTCGTTCTCGTGATGAGGGAAGATCAGGTCTTCACCGCCGCAGTGGAGGTCGAACGGCTGGCCGAGCAGCGCCGTCGACATCGCGGAGCACTCGATGTGCCAGCCCGGCCGGCCGCGGCCCCACGGGCTCGGCCAGGCGGGCTCTCCCGCCGCCTCGTTCGCGGCGCTCACCGACTTCCACAGCGCGAAGTCCATCGGGTCGCGCTTGCGCTCGTCGACCTCGACGCGCGCGCCGGCGATCATCTCGTCGAGCCGGCGCTTGGAGAGCTTACCGTAGTCGGGGAAGCCGCGCACCGCGTAGTAGACGTCGCCGCCGACCGCGTAGGCGAGGCCCTTTCCCTCGAGCGCGCGGACGAGCTCGATCATCGCCTCGATCCACTCGGTGGCACGCGGCTCGTGGGTAGGCGGGAGGCAGCCGAGCGCCTCGACGTCGCGGCGGAACTCGGCGATGTTGCGCTCGGCGAGCACCGCAACGCTCACGCCCTCGGCGCGCGCGCGCTCGATCATGCGGTCGTCGACGTCGGTGATGTTGCGGACGAACGTCACCGCGCAGCCACGCGCCCGCAGCCAGCGGTGCAGCACGTCGAAGGCGACGAACACACGCGCGTGCCCCACGTGGCAGCGGTCGTAGACCGTGACCCCGCAGACGTACACGCCCACCTTGCCGGGCTCGAGCGGCTCGAACGGCTCCGTCCGGCCGGAGAGAGTGTTGTGGAACGAAAGGGCTACGGGATCTCCCCGGAGTAGATCCTCATCACCGTGTCGAGGAACTTCACGGCCTCGGGCTTCTTTCGTTGGAAGGAGTTGCGGCCCATGATCGAGCCGAAACCACCGCCGTCGCGGATGCCGCGCACTTCCTCGAAGATCGCCTCGTCGCCCTTGGCCGGACCGCCGGAGAAGATCACGATCCGGCGCCCGTCGAAACAGCCCTGCACGACGTGGCGCACGCGCTCGGCAATGGTGCCGATCGGGATGCGCTCCTTCTCGTAGACCTTCTTCGCCTCGGCCTGCTCGACGTGCGCCGAGGGCAGCTTCACCTTGATGACGTGCGCGCCGAGCTCGGCGGCGATGTGCGCGGCGTAGGCGGCGACGTCGATCGCGGTTTCGCCCTCCTTGCTGAGGCTCGATCCGCGCGGGTAGGACCAGACGACCACGGCCAGGCCGACGCTCTTCGCCTCCTCGGTGATCGCGCGCAGCTGCTCGTACATCTCGCGGATGTGCGACGAGCCGGGGTAGATCGTGAAGCCGACCGCGGCGCAACCGAGCCGCAGCGCCTCCTTCACGCTGCCGGTCACCGAGGAACACGGATCCTTCTCGTCGCAGAGCACGTCGTGGCTATTGAGCTTCAAGATCAGCGGCACCTCGCCGAGGAACTGGCCGACGCCGCCCTCGAGGAAGCCGAGCGGCGCCGCGTAGGCGTTGCAGCCGGCGTCGATGGCGAGCTGGAAGTGGTAGTTCGGGTCGTAGCCCGGTGGGTTCGGCGCGAAGCTCCGCCCCGGGCCGTGCTCGAAGCCCTGATCGACGGGCAGGATCACCATTTTGCCCGTGCCGCCGAGCTTGCCGTGGTTCAGCATGCGCGCGAGGTTCGCGCGCGTGCCGGGGTTGTCGCTCGCGTACCAGCTCAAGATCTCTCGAACTCGTTCCGTCATGACGCTTCTCCTAACCTGGGGGAGGCAAAATCAAGACAAGGGGTCAGGTTACATTTTTCGGCATCCAGAGCGCGGCCTCTTCTTGATGGGAAAATCTAACCTGACCCCTTTTCCTACTCCTCGGGCGCCTCGCCGGCCAGCGTCTCGAGCGACCAGTCGCGCTCCTCGACGAACTCGTGCGCGCGCACCGGGCACGGCGCCACGCGGCAGTTGCGGCAGTAGACAGCGCGGCAGGGGTCGAGATGGAAGATGCACTCGGCGTCCTGTCGGATGCCCTGCACCAGGTCGAGCTCGAAGGCGTTGGAGAACTCGTGCGCCTGCGCCACCGACCAGAAACGCGGCAGCACCACGTGCGTGTCGGCGTGGGCCATGCCGCCCGAGCGGATCGCCCGCAGGCGGTGGATGGCGATGATACCGGGGGTGCGCACCGCATGGATCACCGAAGCGAGCTTGTCCAGCAGCGCCGGATCCGACTCGTCGAGCAGGCCGCCGACGGCGCGGCGCAGCAGACGGGCACCGACCATCACCAGGTTGCCGCTCACGGCGATCGCCACCAGCGGATCGAGCGGCTGCCAGCCGCTCACGCGCACGAGCACCAGTCCGACGACGACGCCGACGCTCGTCCAGAAGTCGGTGAGCACGTGCATGCCGTCGGCCTCGATGGCGGGCGAGTTGGTCTTTCGCCCCACGCGCAGCAGGCAGTAGCCAAGCACCGCGTTCCCCGCGCCCGCGCCGATCACCAGCACGAGGCCCTGCTCGATGGCCGCGAGCGCGTGTCCGAACCACAGCGCCTGCACCGCCTGGTAGACGATCACCAGCGCCGCGAAGGCGATCATCCCGCCCTCGAAGCCGCTCGCCAGGAACTCGACCTTGCCGTGGCCGTAGGGATGCGAGGGATCGGCCGGCCGGTTGGCGATCGTCAGGCTCGCCAGGGTGAAGCTCGCCGCCACGATGTTGACGATCGACTCGAGTGCGTCCGACAGGATGGCCGTCGAGCCGGTGAGCTGGTAGCCGACAAACTTGGCCACGAAGATCGCCACCGCCGCGACCAGCGATATCGCCCCGGCCCGCAAGCGCAGGACGCGGTCGGCGAGCGCCGCCGGCGGCGCCTGGGTCAGCCGGCGGGGGCGCGAGTAGACGAGGTCGGAGACGCGCACGGCCATGCCGCGAAGATAGCCCATTCCGGCGCCGATGTCTCGACGCCCCGTGCGCGGCCTCCAGCCGTTTCGGAAGTGGCTGAGATCGACGATCTGATGACGATCCGCACCGAGTACCCGTACCAGATCCTCAAGTTCTGGACGGCGGTCAGCGAGCACCCAGCGCTCTCGCTGTGGAACACCTACGTGCCCGTCGATCGCGAGCCGCGCACGAACCACACGTTCGGGGTGTCATCATCCTGAAGCCGTCCACGCCCGGTCTCACCCACCTGCTCTCGCCGTTCATCGCCTGGTTTACCGAGAGGATCTTCCGCAGAAGGATGCCGCCCGCGGTGGCGGATCGTCGTCAGGGTCGGGTGGAACGCTCGAGGAGACCGCGCGCATGGAGCAGAGCGCGAGCCCGGTGTGGTGGCTTCCCCGGGGCACGCCGTCTTGGACCGCAGCATCTCGTAGAGGGCCGGATCTTCCTGCCCCAGCCGCCAGAGCGCGACGCCACGCAGGTGGTAGCGCGCGGCGAGGGCTACCTTCTCCCGCAGACGCAGACGTTCCCGCTACCAGACCTCGACCGGCCCCGCGGAGGCCTCGCCCGGAAGAACGGCGCCAGGACTCGCGACCATCGCGGCTCCACTCCCAGGGTGCGCGCGAGGTCGGTTGCTTCGAGAAACGACAGCTGCTCGCCTCGATCCCCCGACCAGCGCCATCCGCCGACGTAGAGGGCGAGCACCAACCGGTCGCGCGGGACGAACTGCAGCGCGTACTCGACCAACGACCGGACCCGACACCAGCGGGGCGGCGGGGCCGGGCGCGGTGGTGCCGAAATGCACGTGATACGCCATGATGCGTATCTCGTCGCTGGCCGCGGCGAGCGCAGCCAGGTCCTGCGCGCCGGGACCATCGCCCGTCTCGGGCCGAAGCTGCGGCTGCACAGTGATCGAGAGACGCCTCTTCTCCGCGTGGAGCCGGCTGGCGAGCTCGCGGGCGAAATCCGAGAACGCCTCGCGATCGGCCGCGTAAAGCCGTTCGAAGTCCAAGTCGAAGGTCTCGTATTCGCTCTCCCGCAGGCGCGACGCGATCGTCTCGATGAGGCCTTGCCGGCGCCGTGGATCGGCCAGGACCTCGTGGACGACTTGCGGATCTTTGAGCCGCGTTGCTCCCTCGCCACCGACGTCGTTTACCAGAGTGACCCCGTGGACGGCGCCGTGACGCGCCGCGGTCGCGAGCAGACGGCCGGCGAAGGGCGCGCGTGCGCGCCGGTGTCGGCGAGCTGCCCTTCCGGTGACAGACGCCACCGGAAGAGATCGACCTCGGCGATCGCCCCGTTCCCCTGCTCGAGCGACCGCAGCGAATCCCTGAGCACCGAGGCGCTCCAGTCCACCGCCCAGGCCGACACGCGCGGCGGTGCAGGCGAAGACGACCAGCCGAAGAGGCTCCAGCCGAAGAGAAGCCCGGAGAGGGAGCCGGCGGCCGTGGTCTTGAGGAACGCGATCATCCGCCCGGCGGCCCTACCAGCGCAAGCGGCCCGACCGCGATGTCGAGAGCCGTGGCCGGTCGCCCTCTACTGCGTAGACGTCGCCGAAATCCTGGATCGCCGGCGAAAGCCGCCCGTCGAATCCCGGCCGCCGGGCCCAGCCCTCGACGGTCGCTCCGAGCGCGGAGAGGCCCCCCAGAGCCCGGTCGGCGACCTCACCAAACGATACGGCGAAGAACGCCTCGCGCTCGGTGCCGGGCGGTGGAGGGGTTACGCGCCTCGACGACACGACCACGCTCTCGGCGTAGTAGGTGGCGGCGGCGAGCAGCAGAACGATCCACCAGAAGACGCTCCTCAGGTGGCCGATCCGGCGCGGCGAAGGCAGCGCCACGGGCGCCCGCGGCGAGCTAGCGGGTGCCCCAGCGATTGTCTCTCGAAGTGGCGATCGCATAAGGCATCTGCCAGATCAGCACCAGCATGTAATAGATCGTGAAGTGGGCGCCGTAGATCCACATTCCGTCCGCCTTCCAGAAGAGATAGTACGAGGAGAAGATCATCCCGATCATCAGCACCCCGAAGCCGTAGACCGCCATCGAATAGACGTCGCCGGCGGCCAGCGGCAGCCATACGAACGCGCGCAGCACCAAGAGCGGCGCGATGATCGGAAAGACGAGCTGCGCGTAGAAGCTCAACGCCGCGAGCGGATGCTTCTTCCACATGAAGCCCGAGGCGATCAGGCATTCGCGCAGCCATGACTTCTTCCAGCGGAGCTGCTGTTTCAGGAACTTCAGGTGGCGCTCGGGAACGATCGTGGTGGCCACGGCCTCCGACGAGTAGATCACGCGATACTTTCGAAGCAGGAAATTCGTCAGGCTGCGATCGTCTCCGAACGTTGCGGGCACGCCGAGGAACCGCTGATGGAGCCAGCCGTCGAGCACCTCGAGCACGCACGAGCGACGGTAGCGCCGGAGAAGCAGCCGGGGCAGCACGTGACTGCGCCGAAAACGCTTTCCGCGGCCTTCATGATCCGGAACGCGACGTAGTAGCGCACGTCCTGCATGCGGGTGAGGAGGAGTTCGTGTGCGCGTTGACCACGTCCGTGTGCCCCGACACCGCCGCCACCGTCGGATCGGCGAAGCCCTGCACGATCTTGCGGATGCCGTTGCGGCGCACGAAGCTGTCGGAGTCGACGTAGAGGAGGATTTCCCCCTTGGCGCACCGCGCCCCTGCCGCCATCGCCTCCCGCTTTCCCCGGTTCCTGCGGAACCGTTCGACGATCAGATCGGGCCAGCACCGCCGCGCACGCTCGAGCTCGCGCACGGTCCCGTCCGTCGAGCCGTCGTCGACGACGATGACCTCGAGCTTGTCCCGCGGATAGTCGGCGCCGTAGCAGCACGCGACCGTGCGCAAGATCGCCTCCTCCTCGTTGAAGGCGGTGATCACCACGCTGACGCTCGGCTCGATGCCGCAATCCTTCGGGGGTCGGTAGAAGAGGGCGATCGCGAAGCGCGAGAGGAGAAAGCTCGCGACGCCGATCGAGTAGGCGTTGAGGAGCGGCCGATACCAGTAGAAGTCGACGTTCTCCCATCGCAACGTGAAGATGATCGCCCCGCACAGCGCGAAGATCGCCAATGCCGCGAGTCGCGCCAGGGCCTGTATCAAGGGACCAGCTACCTCGTCCTGCGCATCGAGGATGATCGCTTCGCGGGAGCGACCGAGGTCACGTCGACTCGCGGCAGTGGGCCGATGCGCCCGAGCAGGGCCCTCGGCATCGCGCAGCAGCACGGGTTTCTTTCGCTCGCGGACATGCCGCCGCTCGCCGGTATCGCCAGCGCTGGGTCGCGGCCACTGGGTCGAGCACGGCGCGGCCGGTCGGATCTCGTGCTCCGGCGCGAGCAGGATCATCTCCCGGCCCTCTACGGTCGCTGAAGAGGGCACGCTCGTCGGCGAGCGTTGCTTCGATCCGAGTCGCGGTATGTCCGACCGATTCATGGCCATCGCTTCACTACCACTGCGAGCCCCTGCGTTTCGGGGATGTTTCGACAGGCGGGCGGGATGAGCCACCCGATGCAACGACCGAAACACTTCGCGGAGCTCCAAGTCGCGCGCGGGAAGGGGGAAACCGCTCTCGCCGGTCGGGCGGCCGCAACGATCGGATGCGGTCCGTGTTTAGCCGTGTGTCCTACGACTTCCCGGCTCTCGGGCCCGGAACTTCAGACTGCTCGAGGACGTGACGGCCTTCCTGCGGGGCGGCGGCGAGCGCTACGACGACGGCAACCGACGCCTCTCGGGGCTCTTCCGCATCACCAAGCTCGTCCGGGACGTCCCGGCCGTCGAGCTCGGCTACCAGTTGGTCTACGACGACGCCTTACGATCCAGCCCGTTCTTCTGTACCCCCGACCGCTTCATCGCGGCGGATCAAGGAAATCGATTTCGAGAAGCGCGAGATCCTGAGATCCTGGCGCAACCAGCCGTCGTCGCCGCGCGGCTTCATAGACGGCATCCTTTCTCCGTGCGCGGGGGCGCTTGCGGGCCCTACTCAAATGTTATTACAGTGAACACATGGCCACCATGAAGCTGAAGGTTGCCCGGATCGGCAATTCGCGCGGCGTGCGCCTGCCTGCCGCGTCGCTGCGACGTTACCGCATCGGCGAGACCGTCGTGATGGAGGAGAGGAGCGAGGGCATACTTCTGCGGCCGACCGGGCCGGTGGTGGAGAAGCTCTCGTGGGAAGATACCGCGCGCGAGATGGCCGCGAGCCGTGAAGACTGGAGCGCGTGGGACACGGCGGCCGCCGATGGGCTGGACGACGTGCCCTGGCCGACGGGCAGGAAGGACCGAGTCGCAGAGCCACCGTCCCGCTACCGGGCCAGAGCGGGCCCGGGCAAGCGGCGATGAAACGCTACGAGATTCGTTGGACGGCTCTCGATCCGACCCAGGGCGCGGAGATGGCGAAGACCCGCCCGGCGGTGATCGTCAGCCTGGACGCCCTGAACCAACGTTTGCAGACGGTGACGGTGTGTCCGCTGACCAGTGAGTTCCACCCCACCTGGCGGTCTCGGTTGCGGGTGCGGTGCGGCGGTCGTCCGGCGGAGGTCGCGGTGGACCAGATCCGTACCGTCAGCACGGTCCGGCTCGGCGACAAGATCGGCTCACTGAGCAAGGACGAAGCCGCCGCCCTGCGCCGTCTGATCACGGAGATGTACGGCGAATAGCCGGTTAGGCCGAAGTTCCCCGCTGGTTCGAGCGGAATCCTCTGATGATTCGGGGGGATAGAGCGAATCGGGACTGCGGCGTTCTGTCTACAAGTGGATGGCGTCGAGGAGTTCGAGGGCGCGGCGCTGCTTTGGGTTCGGGGTGGTGGTGACCTTGAAGGTTGGGGCGTCGTCGCCGGCGTGAGGGGCGCGGCAGGTGTTGCGCACGGGCTCGGGCGGCTCTTCGCCCCACAGCGGTCGTACGAACGGTGGTGTTCGAAGCGGTTGCAATCTAATTTGGACAGCAGTGCCCCCCGGGACGGGCCCGGGGAGAACCCATTTTTACGGCCTGGGAGCCATACGATCGTATCCGCGAGGGGCTTGCATAGGCCGTGGAATGTCCGTTTTGGAGGAGAGTGACGCATGGCAAACAATAAGGTAGGACTCGGAATCGTTGGCCTGAGCGCGGGCCGAGGATGGGCCGCCGGAGCGCATATTCCCGCGCTGAAGCCGCTGCCGGATTTCGAGGTGCGGGCCCTGGTTGCATCGTCGCGCGAGTCGGCAAAGAAAGCCGGCACTCAGCACGGCGTCGCGCTGTGCTTCGACAATGTCGCGGAAATGGCGGCCCATCCCGAGGTCGACCTTGTCGTGGTCTCGGTCAAGACACCCAACCATTATGCTGCGGTGGAACCCGCGCTGCGCGCTGGTAAGAATGTACTCTGTGAGTGGCCGCTCGGCAACGGCCTCAAAGAAGCCGAAGACCTTACGGCATTGGCCAAGTCCAAAGGTGTTCGCACTTTCATTGGTTTGCAGGCCCGCTCTGCGCCCGTTTTTCGCTATGTGCGTGCCCTGGTTGCGCAAGGATATATCGGCAAGGTGATCTCGAGCAACGTCGTGGGTGCAGTCAAACTATTCGGCGGGACGGTTGACCCAACCGCGCTTTACCTGATGGATCGCAACAATGGCGCGTCGCTGCTGACGATTCCGTTCGGGCATTCGATTGATGCCGTATGCTGGTGCCTCGGCGAATTCCGCTCGCTGTCGGCGACCCTGGCAAACCGTTGGCCGCAGGCGCGCCTGACCGACACCGGTAAAATGGTTGAAAAGACCATTGACGACCAGGTTGCCGTCACCGGAATCCTTCAGAACGGCGCCCTTGTGTCGATCCACTACCAGGGCGGCCGGTCCAAGGGCAACTTTCAGTGGGAGATTCACGGGACCAAAGGCGACCTTGCTGTCACGGCTGGTGACGGCGTGGCGGAGATGACTGAGTTGTGGTTGCACGGCCGGCAAGAGGGCGAGGCGACACTGAAGGAGTTGACGGTTCCAGCCGATTACATTGCCGCACCGGGCGCGCCGAAGGACTATTTTTATGCCGTGGGTCAGGCTTATGCGCAGATCTTGAAAGATCTACGGGATGGCTCGCATCTGGTGCCCGATTTCGCCGACGCCTTGGTGCGGCACCGTATGCTCGATGCGATCCAGCGCGCGGCGGACAGCGGACAACGCCAGAGTTACGCGATCACCTGATGCTCTCCGGGGAGTGAGGGGATAGGGTCTGTGACTGGGCATGCCAGGCACAGGCGGGAGGACACGCCGACATGCCTGAGATCGCGTCTTCCCGTGAGCGCATCGTCGACGCCGCGCTCGCCAAGTCCGGCTCATTCCGGCCATCGTGATCAGCCGTTCCGGCGGATCATGATCGGAGCGAAGCGACGCTGGTCGTACGTAAAAGGGGACGTTCAGCACCCCGTTCGCCGTGTGTCGGGACTTGATCTTGCCGTCCACGGGGAAGCTCGTCTTGGAGTGCGGGCCATACCAAATCTCGTGGTCGCCCTTCCCCGGGTGAACCGGGTAACAGCCGTTGGCCTTCAGAGATCGTCGAAGCCGCCAAGCTGCCTCCGCTCGACGCCCTAGACCGCGGTCTCGCCGCGCACGCGATCGGTGCCGCTGAGCCGTGGTGAACGGTGCCGACGGAGCCCCGTTCGAGCGGCCTACGGCGCCGCCTCGAGTGCCTTGGCGAGATCCTCCATCTCGCGCCCGAACCCTGCCCAATCGCCGGCGCGCAGCCGCTCGATCGCCACGCGATAGTGCTCGCGAGCGTCCGTAGCGGAGCTTTCCGCGGCCGGCGGCTGCGCCACGGGGGCGGCCGCGGGAGCGACGGCAGACGGCAGGGCGGAGGCGAAGACACGAGCCATCGCCGCATCAAGCGTCGGCTCCATCACCACGCGGTCGCCGTAGGCGACGATCACGCGCTTCAGCTCCGGGATCTGCCCCTGCTCGGAGCGCAGGTAGAGCGGCTCTACGTAGACGATCGAGTCCTCGACCGGGATCACCAGGAGGTTCCCGCGGATCACCTTCGAGCCCATCTGATTCCACAGCGAGAGCTGCTGCGAGATCACGGTGTCCTGGTCGATACGCGCCTCGATCTGCTGCGGGCCGTAGATCAACCGCTCCTTGGGGAACTGGTACTCGACGAGCTCGCCGTAGCCCGGAATGTCGCAGCGCGCGGCGAGCCACGCCACCATGTTGTTGCGGTTCGACGGCGTCATCGGCTGCATCAGCAGGAACTCCGCCTGTTCGCCGCCGGGCAGCTTCATGAGGATGTAGTAGGGCGCGACGGTGGTGGTCGTTCCGCCCGCGGTCTCGCTCGGGAAGCTCCACAGGTCTTCCTTGTTGTAGAACACGTCGGCGCTGGTCATGTGGTAGGTGCGGTACATTTCCGCCTGCAGCAGGAACAGGCCCTCGGGGTAGCGCAGGTGGCGGCGCAGGTCCTCGGGCATCTCGGCGAACGGCCGGAAGAGCCCGGGGAACACCCGCGCGTAGGCGGCGAGCACGGGCTCGGTCTCGTCCATCGCGTAGAACTGGACGGTGCCGTCGTAGGCGTCGACGACGATCTTCACGGAGTTGCGGACGTAGTTGAAGCCGAGGTTCGAGACCGGCTCGGAATACGGATACGTCGAGCTCACCGTATAGGCGTCCTGCATCCAGTAGAGGCGGCCGCCGGAGACCACGAGGTAAGGGTCGCGGTCCAAGCGCAGGAACGGCGCCAGCCGCGAGATCCGCTCGCCGATCGAGCGCCGGAAGAGAATCCGGCTCTCCGAGCTCAGGTTCCCGGAGATCAGCAGGTTCACGTCGCGGAAGCTCCAGGCGAACAGCAGGCGGCGAAGCCACGACCCGAGCGGCACCCCGCCCTTGCCCGCGTAGCGGTTGGCGACGTTCTCGTCGCCCTTGGGGTAATCGAACTCCTCGGCGGCGCCGCCCACCAGCACGTAGTCGTTGGTGCGCTCGCCGAAGTAGATGCGCGGCTCGTCGATCTCGATCCCGACGGGCGAGCTCGGCGGGATGTCCTTCAGGAAGAACGTCGGCAAGCCCTCGCCCTCGAACTCGCTCACCGGGCTCATCACCGCGCCGAATCCGTGGGTGAACTGCAGCCGCTGGTTCACCCAGGTGCGCGCGTTGGCGGGCAGCAGCGAGGGAACGATCTCGCGCGCCGCCAGCATCACCTGGCGGTGCCCGCCGGGCAGCAGGTAGCGATCGACGTCGATGTCGTGGAAGTCGTAGTAGAGGCGGATGACCTGCAACTGGCGATAGGTGTCGAGCAGCGGAGCGGGATCCCACAGCCGGATGTTGCGGAACGTCGTCTGATTGCGCGCGATGGCGGCGGCATCGAGCGGTGTCTTGGCGGGAAACGGCCGCGACTGGATCTTGTCGAGCCCGTAGGCGCGGCGAGTGAGCTCGATGTTGTGCTGCAGGTACGGCCGCTCCAGGCGCAGCTCGTCGGGCCGCACGCGAAGGCGCTGATAGAGATCGGGCAGCAGCGAGGAGACGAGCGAGCCGCCGAACAGCAGCACCACCGCCGTCACCGGCAGGCGCCACCCCAGCACCTTGCCGTTGGCGAAGGAGAGCCCGGCGCCGACCAGCGCGAGCAGGCAGAGCATCCACTGCAGCGGCAGCCGCACGTGGCTCCCCGTGTAGCCGACGCCGAACACCGCGCCGTATGGGGCGAGCAGCAGCTCGTAGCGCCCGAGCCAATAGTCGGCAGCCTTGACGATCAGGAAGGCGCCGAGCAAGAGCGAGATCAGACGCACGGCGGCGGGCGGCAGCGGCTCGGCCGAGCGGCGAAAGTCGACGGCGCCCTGCAACCAGTAGAGCGCCCCGCCCACCAAGCCGGCGAGCACGACGAGCGCGAGCGCCGAGTTGACCATCGTGCGATAGGCCGGAAGCGAGAATACGTAGAAGCCGACGTCGCGGCCGAAGAACGGATCGACGGCGCCGAAGGGGCCTCCGTTGAGCCACAGGACGTACTTTTCCCACGTTGCCGCCTGCGCCAAGCCGAACACCAGGCCGATACCCGCGGCGGCGAGCAGCGCGAGCGCGCGCCAGGGGATGCGATCGGTGTAGGGCGCGATCAGCTCGGGCAGCGTCTCGGCGCCGTTGCCGCGGCGAAGTACCACCCGTACCGCGCCGCGCTCGCGCACGCAGCGCGCGACGTACAACCCGATGCCGGCGACCGCGGTGAAGGCCGCCCCGGCGCCCGCCGCGAAGCAGACGATCTTGGCGGCGATCACCGTGCGAAAGACGACCGTGTAGCCGAGGTGAGCGAACCATAGGGCGTCGACGACGAGGCCGCTGCCCACGCCGATCAGCGCCAAGCCGACGAAAAAGACGAGCGCGGCGGCGAGCAGCAGCCGGCTACGCATGCGCCCTCGCCCCGCGGGAGATCTCCGCGACGCGCTCACGAACGACTTCCGGCGGGCAGAGCCGCACGAACAGCCACAGCCCGGAGACCACGATGCCGAGGTCGTCCATCTCGCCGATCACCGGCAGGAAATCGGGGAGCACGTCGAACGGCCAGACGACGTAGAGCAGCGTCA
>CAVPWJ010000181.1:0-8670 GCA_963708955.1 uncultured delta proteobacterium | reverse complement strand
CATCGTATTGCTCCTCACCCAGAAGCTGCTGCCCGACGATCCGTTCGCTTCGATCGACGAGTCCGGCGTCGGCGAGCTCGTGAAGATCGCGACCGAGCGAGGGCGTCGAACCAAGCGCGACCTGAAGATCGGCATCTGCGGCGAGCATGGCGGCGACCCGCGGTCGGTCGCGTTCTGCCACCGCGCCGGGCTCGACTACGTCTCGTGCTCTCCGTTCCGGGTGCCGATCGCGCGGCTCGCCGCCGCGCATGCCGCGCTGACCGACTGAAACGGGGTCAGACTACTTTTTGCGAGGCACCCTTTCGAGGCCCCGGCGAGAAAACGTTGTCTGACCCCGTTTTCAGCCGCGTCCGCGGCACCACCCGCGTCGTCGCCATCCTTGGCGATCCGGTCGAGCACTCGCGCTCGCCGGCCATGCACAATGCCGCGTTCACGGCGCTGCGGCTCGACTACGTCTACGTCGCGCTGCGGGTGCCGCGCGCCGAGCTTGGCCGCGCGGTCGCCGGGATTCGCGCGCTCGGCTTCGCCGGCCTGAACGTGACCGTGCCTCACAAGGAAGCGGTCCTGCCCCTGCTGGATCGTCTCGCCCCCGCGGCGCGCGCGATCGGCGCGGTCAACACGATCGTCTGCGAAGGAGACGATCTCGTCGGTCACAACACCGACGCCGAGGGCTTTCGCCGCGCCGTCCGGAAACTGGGTTTCCGCGGGCGAGGCCGGTCGGCAGTGCTGCTCGGCGCCGGCGGATCGGCGCGGGCCGTCGCCTGGGCGCTCGCCGATGCCGGCGTGCGTCAGATGACGATCCTCAACCGCAACGTCGCTCGGGCATCGGCGCTCGCGCGTGAAGTCAAAGCGCACGGAGGTCCGGCCGTCGCGGTGGGCGCTCTCGACGCGGCGACGGCCGCGGACACGGTCGGGGACGCCGACCTGATCGTCAACTGCACCTCGCTCGGCCTCGACGGCAAGAGCTCGCCGGCGGTCGCGATCGAATCCACCCGGGATCGCTGCGTCTTCTACGATCTCGTGTACGGGGCGCGGCCGACGCCGTTCGTGCGCTCCGCGCTGCGGCGAGGGCGACGCGCCGGCGATGGCCTCGGCATGCTACTCGAACAGGCTGGGCTCGCCTTCCGGATCTGGACGGGACGGAAAGCGCCGCTCGAGGTGATGGCAGCGGCATTGCGGCTGTGAAAACGGGGTCAGACAACTTTTTGCGAGACACCCTTTTAAGATCCCTGCGAGCAAACGTTGTCTGACCCCGTTTTCCGCACTTTCCGTTGATTTGACTCAACCTTCAGCGCCACGTTAACCTTTTTGGTGGCCCTCGGATGCCGTTCTCGTTGAAGATAGCCGCGCAAGAATCGGGCGCTCCCGACAGCCCCGCGTGACGCTGCCGGGCTGAAGCGCTCTCGAGACCATAATGTCCCTCCTCGGCGAACTGCTGCTCAAGCGAGCTCTGATCACACAAGAGCAGCTACACAAAGCGATCACCGAGCAGCAGCAGCAGGGCGGCGTTCTCGCGGCGCATCTCGTGCGGCTCGGGATGATGAGCGAGGAGCAGCTCGTTTCCCATCTGCAGAGGGAATACCGGCTGCCGATCGTCGATCCGACGAGCCTGGAGATCGCCGCCGAGATCCTCCAGATCGTGCCCGCCGCGCTCGCCAACAAGCATCACCTCCTGCCGCTCAACTTGGCCGGGTCGACGCTGACGATCGCCATGGTCGACCCGTCGAACCTGGTGGCGATCAACGAGGTCAAGTTCCTCACCGGCTACGACGTGCGGGTGGTGCTCGCCAAGCTGTCCTTGGTGCGCAAGGCGATCGACAACTTCTACCAGATGGACAGCGCGATTCAGGATGTCCTTACCGAGATTGAGAGCGAAGACGTCGAGCTGATCCGCGAGGAAGAGATCGACCTCAAGGACCTCGAGCGCGCCACCGAAGAGGCGCCGGTGGTCAAGCTGGTGAACGCGCTGCTCACCGACGCGATCCGCAAGCGGGCGAGCGACATTCACATCGAGCCGTTCGAGAAGATGCTGCGCGTGCGGTTTCGCATCGACGGCGTGCTCTACGAGATCATGAAGCCACCGCTAAAGCTCAAGAACCCGCTGATCTCGCGCGTGAAGATCATGGCGGCTCTCGACATCGCCGAGCGTCGGCTACCGCAGGACGGGCGCATCAAGCTGCGTCTTCCGCACTCCAAGGAGATGGACTTCCGGGTATCGGTCATCCCGACGATCTTCGGCGAAAAGGTGGTCCTGCGCTTGCTCGACAAGTCGAGCCTACAGCTCGACATGACGAAGCTCGGCTTCGAGGACGCCGCGCTGCGCGACTTCAAGGAAGCGATCACGCTCCCGTTCGGCATGGTGCTGGTGACGGGTCCCACGGGCAGTGGCAAGACCACCACGCTCTATTCGGCGCTTTCCGAGCTGAACCGCATTTCCGACAACATCTCCACGGTCGAAGACCCGGTGGAATACAACCTGGTCGGCATCAATCAGTTGCAGATCAACGATCCGATCGGGCTCTCGTTCGCCGCGGCGTTGCGCTCCTTCCTGCGCCAGGATCCGGACATCATCATGGTCGGCGAGATTCGCGACTTCGAGACCGCCGAGATCGCCATCAAGGCGGCGCTGACGGGCCACCTCGTTCTCTCCACGCTCCACACCAACGATGCTCCGTCGACGATCAACCGGCTGCTGAACATGGGGGTCGAGCCGTTCCTGGTTTCCTCCTCGGTGAACCTGATCCTCGCCCAGCGCCTGGCCCGGGTGATCTGCGCGAAGTGCAGGACGCCGGTCGAGCATCCGCGCGAAGCGCTGCTCGATGTCGGGCTCGGCGAATCGGAGCTCGACACGCTGAAGCTCTATCGCGGCACGGGCTGCGACGAGTGCGCGAACACGGGTTACCGTAAGCGTGTCGCCCTCTACGAGGTCCTGCCGATGAGAGAGGAGATCCGCGAGATGGTGCTGGTCGGGGCCTCCGCGCTGGACATCAAGCGCAAGGCGATCGAGCTGGGAATGAACACCCTGCGCGCCTCCGGCCTCAACAAGGTCCGAGAGGGAGTGACCACGGTCGAGGAAGTGGTCCGGGTCACCGTTTCGGACTGAAGCGCGGGTCGTGTACACTACGCTCGTTCCCTAGCGTGAGAGGACACCGATGGCGGACATTCAAGAGTTTCTGAAGATCATGATCGAGAAGGGCGCTTCCGACCTGCACGTCGCGGTCAACAGCCCGCCGTTGGTGCGCGTGAACGGCGATCTCGCCCCGCTCCCGTACCCCCCGCTGACGCCCACCGACACGAAGAACCTCTGTTACAGCCTGCTCACCGAAGCCCAGAAGCATCGCTTCGAAGAAGATCTCGAGCTCGACTTCTCCTTCGCGGTGCGCGGCCTGGCGCGATTCCGCGGCAATCTGTTTCTGCAGAAGGGCTCGGTCGGCGGCGCGTTCCGCGCCGTTCCCTACAAGATCCAGTCGTTCCAAGAGCTCGGCCTACCGCACGTCATCAACGAGCTCTGCAAGCAGCCTCGCGGCCTGGTGCTCGTCACCGGCCCCACCGGCAGCGGTAAGTCGACCACGCTGGCATCGATGGTCGACAAAGTGAACATGGAGCGGCGCGAGCACGTGGTCACGGTCGAGGATCCGATCGAGTTCGTCCACGAGAGCAAGCGCTGCCTGGTCAACCAGCGCGAGGTCTTCGCCGACACGAAGGGCTTCAGCCACGCGCTTCGGCACGTGCTGCGCCAGGACCCCGACATCGTGCTGATCGGCGAGATGCGCGACCTCGAGACGATCGAGACCTCGCTGGTCGTCGCCGAGACCGGTCACCTGGTCTTCTCGACCCTGCACACCAATTCCGCCGTACAGACCATCAACCGCGTGATCGACGTCTTCCCGCCGTACCAGCAGCCGCAGGTGCGAGCGCAGCTCTCGGTCGTGCTGGAGGCGGTGATCTCGCAGCAGCTCCTGCCGCGGATGGACGGCAAGGGCCGGGTGCTCGCCTGCGAAGTGATGATCCCGAACGCGGCGATCCGCAACCTGATCCGCGAACAGAAAGTGCATCAGCTCTACTCGCAGATGCAGATCGGGCAGGCCAAGCACGGCATGCAGACCATGAGCCAGTCGCTGCTGGATCTCTTCCAGCGACGACTGATCTCTTTCGAGGAGGCGATGGGGTACGCGACCGAGCCGGAGGAGCTGCACACCATGCTCACCGGCGCGCCGGCGGCGGCGAAGCCGATGCGGCGCTGACCGAGCGCGATCGCCGGGCACGTATTTCTTAGCAGCGAGGCAGAGCCATGGCCGTATTTCGATGGGAAGGGGTCTCCCCGAAGGGCGAGGTCATGCGCGGGGAAATGGAAGCCACCACGCGCGACGCGGTGATCGTGCGTCTGCGCACGCAGCGCATTCAGCCGCTCCCCGCCAAGATCAGGGAGAAGGGCAAAGGGCTCGACCGGCAGATCACCATCCCGGGGCTCGGCGAGAGGGTGAAGACGCGCGACATCGTGATCTTTACCCGCCAGTTCGCCACCATGATCGACGCGGGCCTGCCGATCGTGCAGTGCCTCGACATCCTGCAGGCGCAAGCGACGGTGAAGCCCCTGAAGAAGGCGGTCCAGCAGATCAAGGACGACGTCGAGGCTGGATCGTCGTTCAACGAGTCGCTGCGCAAGCACCCGAAGCTCTTCGACGAGCTGTACGTCAACATGGTCGCGGCCGGCGAGGTCGGCGGCATTCTCGACAACATCATGAACCGGCTCGCCGTCTACATGGAGAAGGCGGCGCGGCTGCGAGCGAAGATCAAGAGCGCGATGATCTACCCGGCGTCGATCGTCACCGTGGCGATCGCCGTGACCGCGATCCTCTTGATCTACGTGATTCCGGTGTTCGCCGAGCTGTTCTCGAGCTTTGGGCAAGCGCTGCCGGCTCCGACGCAGTTCGTGATCAACCTGTCGAACTTCACCGTCCGCTATTTCCCGTACATCGCCGCGGTGTTCATCTTGTTCGTGTTCGGCGTCGCGTGGTTCTATCGTACCGAACAGGGCAAGCTCGCCGTCGACGGCATCCTGCTCCGCCTGCCGATCTTCGGCGACTTGTTCCGCAAGTCGGCCGTCGCCCGGTTCACGCGCACGCTCGGCACCCTGATTGCCTCGGGTGTGCCGATCCTCGACGCGCTGGCGATCACCGCGCGGACGGCGGGAAACCGCGTCGTCGAGAAGGCCGTGCTCGCCACCCGCATCTCGATCTCGGAGGGTAAGACGATCGCCGAGCCGCTCACGCAGAGCAAGGTCTTCCCGCCGATGGTCTGCCAGATGATCGCGGTCGGCGAGACCACGGGCGCGCTCGACGCCATGCTCAGCAAGATCGCCGAGTTCTACGAGGAGGAGGTCGACAACGCGATCTCCAACCTGACGGCCTTGATGGAGCCGATCGTCATCGTCTTCCTCGGCGTCGTCATCGGCGGCCTGGTGATCTCGATGTACTTGCCGATCTTCCAGCTCGGAGCGGTGATCAGTCAGTGAGGGATGCGGTCGGCTTCGAGTAGCTCGGGATCGGACCTCGCCGCCGAGGCCCTGCGTAGACGCCTCCGTGGCTGGCTGCTCGCCCGCGTCCTCGGCGTCACCGTCTTTCTCGGAGCGCTGGCGCTAACGCACCTTTCGCCCGGCTCCGATCCGAGCTACCCGCTGCGCTCGCTCGCCGGGCTGATCATCGCCGCCTACGGCTTCTCCGTCGTCTCGGCCTACGCGGTGGCGCGGACGGCTCGCCTGCGCGCGTTCGCCTTCGTGCAGATCGTCGCGGAGATCGCGCTCATCTCGGCGGCGGTGCTCTTCACCGACGCGCTCGAGAGCCCGATGGCCGTCTGGTACAACCTGGCGATCATCGGCGCGGCGCTGCTGCTGTTTCGCCGCGGCGCGTTCCTGGCGGCGACGCTTTCTTCGCTCTCCTACGGCACGCTCATCAACCTCGCGTACTACGGAGCGCTGCCGAGCTCGTTTCCGGTGACGGTCCCCGAGCCCGGATTCGGGGTGCTCTACCACATCACCGCCAACATCGCCTCGTTCTTCTCGATCGCCTTTCTGTCGTCGATTCTCGCCGAGCGCATCGAGAAGGCGGAGAGCGCGCTCGAGCAGTCGGAAGCCAACTTTCAGCGCGTCGACAATCTGCAGAGGGTTCTCGTACAGAACCTCGAAAGCGGCGTGCTGACGACCAACGCCGAGGGAGTCATCGGCTCGGCAAATCAGGCGATCACAACCATCATCGGCAAGCCCGCGGCGGATCTCGTCGGCAAGAGGATCGCGGAGGTCTTCCCCGTGCTCCGCCCGCCGGTCGGCGCCAAGAGCGTGCGCGACCCGAGCCCGATCCCGATCGAGCTCGCATACAGCTCCAAGCCCGACGCCGAGGAGCAGACCCTCCGCTGCACGAGCGCCCGGCTGAGCGACACCTACCAGAACCTGATCGGCGCGCTGTACATCTTTCAGGACGTCACGCGGCTGAAGAAGCTGACCGCGGAGGCACTCCCCGAGCCGGCCGCGGAGCCGGCGTCGAGCCGCCGGGCAACCGACGTTCCCGAGATCATCGGTTTCCTGGGCCGCAGCCCGCGGATCCTGCAGATCGTCGAGCTCATCCGCAAGATCGCCCCCACCGACTCGACGGTGCTCATCACCGGCGAGAGCGGCACCGGGAAGGAGCTTGTCGCGCAGGCGATCCATGCCTTGAGCTCACGGCACGACAAGCCGATCGTGGTCGTCAACTGCGCCGCCATTCCGGCCAATCTGATCGAGAGCGAGCTCTTCGGGCACGTTCGAGGTGCCTTCACGGGCGCCGTTGCCGACCGGCGCGGGCTCTTCCGCACGGCCGACGGCGGCACGATCTTCCTCGACGAGGTCGGAGACTTGCCGTTGCCCCTGCAGGTGAAGCTCCTGAGGGTCCTGCAGGAGCGGGCGTTCACGCCGGTCGGCGCGCAGTCGCAGGCCGTCGTCGACGTGCGCATCATCGCCGCCACCAACCGAGACCTCGAAGCGGAAGTCGCTGCCGGCACGTTTCGCGAGGACCTCTTCTATCGCCTGAACGTGATCCGCCTGCAGATGCCGCCGCTGCGGCAGCGAACGGAGGATCTGCCGCTGCTGATCGACCACTTCCTGGGCCGCTTCGCCGAGGCGTTGAACCGTCCGCGCTGCAAGCTGTCCCAAGGCGCGCTGCGGCGGCTCTTGGCGCACGGCTACCCGGGCAACATCCGCGAGCTCGAGAACGTCGTCGAGCACGCGGTGGCACTGGCCGAGGGGGAGATCATCCGCGAGGAGGACCTCCCCCCCGGCCTGCAGGGCGGTTCAGCGTTCGGCCACGACGTGCCCCCGGCTGATCGATCGACGGGCACAAATAGCGCAGCGGGGATCGAATGGATGGAGAACGGGTCTTCCAACCTGGACACCGAGCTCGAGAGCATCGAACGGAGGATGCTGGAAGAAGCGCTGCGGCGAGCTGGGGGAATCCGCAAGAAGGCGGCCGAGATCCTCGGCATCAACTACCGTTCGCTTCGCCATCGCCTCAGCAAATACGGATTTGGCGATCCTAACGGCCGTGAGGTACGAGATTGACGAATAGTGCCGTTTTTTGTCAATCATGGGCGGTGTGACGCTTCTGGCCGGTGGACAAGCCCGCCTGTATCCCTAGTCCACGAAATTCCTTCAAATGGCGGAAATTCCGGCGGAAAATAATCTGATTACCGCACAATCGAGATGGAGGCTTCGGCTGGTCTATGGGTTGCTTGTTGAAGACGTGGCGAAGCGAGCAGCAACGGCCAAAACGGTGCATCAGAAAAGGAGAGGATCGGTTATGAAAACAGGAAACAAACAGGGCTTCACGTTGATCGAGCTACTCGTCGTGGTGGCGATCATCGGAATCCTGGCGGCGATTGCGATTCCGCAATACGCCACCTACAAACAGCAAGCGGCCGACTCCAAGGCGAAGTCGGACCTGCACAACATGGCGACCGCCATGGAGGCTTACTACGGGTCGAACAGCAACAGCTACGCGGGTGTCACTCTCGGAACCCTGAAGACGTTCGGGTTCCGGCAGAGCACGTCCGTGGACGATGTTGTCACGGGCGCGGACTCCACCTCGTACTCGCTCTCAGCCAACCCAATCGGCGGCACGAACTCTTTCATCTTCAAGTCGACGGACGGCGCGATCACCACCGCCAGCTAATCAGCTGACGGACAATCTTCGCGGGGTTCACCGAAAAGGGGCAGTCGCAGACTGCCCCTTTTACTTTTCGATCTCCCGTCCACCCGATACAAGCGACTCGGGGAAACGACGGATGATGGAGAGGGTCAGCTTGAAGGGAAGCTTGTGCCTGCTGCTCCTCCTCGGAATCGTCGTCGCCGCGGCCCCCGACCTGCTCAACCCCGACAGAATCCCCGGCTACCGCGACCTCCTGATCTTCGTCATACCTTTCAAGCACTTTCTCAGCGACCATCTGCGGCACGGGCAGATCCCGCTGTGGAACCCGTGGGTCTACCTGGGGACCCCGTTTCTCGCCAGTCTGCAGAGCGGGGTGTTCTACCCACCGAGCGTACTGTTGTTTCTTCCCTTCCCTCTCGGCTTCAATCTCTTTCTGCTCTCGCACTTCTTCCTTGCTCTGGTGGAGACAATACGTAACTGAACCAGCAACAGGCAA
>CAVPWJ010000180.1:0-18326 GCA_963708955.1 uncultured delta proteobacterium | reverse complement strand
GGCGACCACGCTCGAATCGAAGATTCGGCGTTTTCGCATCGATAAGTACCGGTTCCGTTCGCTAACGAATGAAAATCGCGATAAATCATGAATTAACTATTAATTCATGAATTATCGCGATAAATTCTTGGTAAAGGTGAAGAAATCCTTGCGCTCGGCCGAGGCTCGCTTCTTGATATGAAGACGCTGGCGTGGTGCTTCGCATCGAAATCGACCTCGAGGATCCCTCCGCGATCGGGGTGGCGCTTTCGGGCAACTTGTCGTCGAGCCGCCTGCCGGAGCTGCGCCGCCTGATCGACGAAGCCCTCCAGGCGCACCGGCGGGTCGACGTCGACCTGTCCAAGATCACGCTCATCGACCGAGAAGCGGTGCGGTTCTTCGTGAGCGGCGAAGGCCGGCGTGTGGCCATCGTCGGTTGCCCGTCTTACGTGCGCGAGTGGATGCAGTGCGAAGCACGGCGAACGGGCGAGCCTTCATGAAGCGGGCGGTCGCGGCAATCGGCCTCGCGGCCCTGTGGCTCGCGCGGGCGAGCTCGGCCGAGACGCTCGATCTCACGTTGCGCGACGCGGTGGGTCGCGCCCTCTCGGATGGCACCGCCGCGCGCATCGCGACGCAACGGGTGGAAGGCGCGAAGGCCGCCGCCGAGGTCGCCCTGGCGACGCTGTTGCCGACGTTGGACACATCGCTGGCCGGCGCGGAGCAGGCGATCAACTTGAAGACGCTCGGCTTCGTTCCCGCCGGCTTTCCGTCGGTCATTGGTCCGTTCACGACGGTCGACGGGCGCATCACCGCGGCTGCCAATCTCGTCGACTTCGCCGCCCTGCGCCGCTACCAGGCCGCGCGCGGCGGCATCCACGTCAGCATAGAAGACCGTCAATCGACCGAGAACGAGGTCGCGGCGGCGGTCGCGACCCTCTACGTCGCCATGCAGCGGGCGCAGGCCGAGCTCGACCAGGCCGAAGCGAACGTCGAGCTGTTCGCCAAGCTGCGTGATTTCGCCAGGGACCAGGAGAAGGCCGGCGTGGCGATCCAGCTCGACACGCTACGCGCCGACGTGCAGCTCGCGCGCCAGAAGCAGGCGCTGCTAGTCGCACGCAACGATCTCGACGCCACGCGCCTCGCGCTGCTACACGCGATCGGCGCCGATCTCGGCGCCGAGGTCCGGCTCGTCGATCCGCTGCGCGAAGCCGAGAGCGAGTTCTCGAGGATCGACGACGCGCTCGCCGCCGCCGCGGCCGGACGTCCCGAGCTGCAGGCATCGCGCGAACGCATTCGCGCCGCCGAGCTGCAAGTCGCCGCGGCGCGAGCCGAGCGCTGGCCGATCATCGGCGTTCAGGCCTTCGCCAGCGCCAACGGCAACGGCCCGAACAATCTCGACGCCACGTACCTGGCCGGCGGGATCGTGACTCTGCCGCTGTTCACCGGCGGCAGAATCGACGGCGAGATCTCGGCGGCGCGCGCCCGACGGCACGAGCTCGACCTGCGCGCGATCGAGCTCGAGCGGCAGGTTGCCGAGGAAGTGCGACGATCCCTGCTCGCCTTTCAGAGCGCGAAAAGCCGCGTCAGCCTGGCGGCCGAAAACGCCCGGCTGGCGGCCGCCGAGCTCGAGGTCACCCGCAACCGCTTCGCCAACGGGTTGTCGACGTCGATCGACGTCGACAACGCGCAGACCTCGCTGACCGCGGCGCAGAACGCACACATCGACGCGCTCGCCGACGAGGCGCAAGCGGCAGTCGACATCCAGAAGGCCACGGGAAGGATCCGGGATTTGGTCCCGGGAAGGCGTCCATGAAAACCGACGGTCCGGTCAAGAAGCTCGAATCTCACCGATCCGATGAGGAGTCGGCGAGCCCGCAGGTCTTACGCGTACGTCGCGGTCGGCGCACGGGCCGTTGGCGACGGATCGGCTGGTTCGGACTGCTCGGCGCCGCGCTGGTCGCGGCGCTCGTCCATGCGGGCCGGCTGCTGGTCTTCTACGCCCATCATATCGAGACCGACGACGCCCAGATCGAGGGGCGCGTTTATCCCGTGCTCCCCAAGGTGCCGGGTTACGTGACCGCGGTCGGCGTGCAGGACAATCAAACGGTATCCGCCGGACAGGTCGTCGTGCAGATCGAGCCGCGCGACTTCGTCGTGCGCGTGCAGCGCGCCGAGGCGACTCTCGATTACGCGCGGGCTTCGGTCGACGTCGCGCG
This sequence comes from uncultured delta proteobacterium, assembly GCA_963708955.1. GTDB lineage: Bacteria > Desulfobacterota > Binatia > JACPRU01 > JACPRU01 > JACPRU01. The sequence continues at coordinate 16,131 of CAVPWJ010000180.1, read as the reverse complement.
CGCCAACGTCGACGCGAGCGCCAGCCGTCGCGTCAAAACCGCCGCCGACGTGCGCCGCTATTCCATCTTGCGCGACAAGGCCGAGATCTCGCAGCAAGAGTTCGGCGCGGCCAAAGCGGCCGCGGATGCCGCCGCGGCCGAGCTGCAGGCCGCCACCCGCCAGGTGGCCGCCGCCGAGGCGGACGTCGCGCAGAAGTCGGCGGAGCTCGAGGCGGCGAAGCTCGATCTCTCCTACACGACGCTCGCCGCGCCGTCCGTCGGCCGAGTGACCAAGAAGGCGGTCGAAGTCGGCCAGTACGTGCAAGCGGGGCAGCCTCTGCTCGCGGTCGTACAGGACCGCGACCTGTGGGTGGTGGCCAACTACAAGGAAACGCAGCTCCGCGGCATTCGCCAGGGTCAGCCCGCCACGGTGTTCGTCGACGCGTACCCAGATCACGAGTTCCACGGTCAAGTCGACTCGATCGCCGCGGCCACCGGCGCGCGCTTCGCGCTGCTGCCGCCCGACAACGCCAGCGGCAACTTCGTCAAGGTCGTCCAGCGCGTTCCGGTGAAGGTGCTGATCACCGACCCGTTCGACCCCGATCACCCGCTGCGCGTCGGCATGAACGTCACCGTCGCCATCGAGATCCGCTGAGCGAGGCCGCCGTGGCGGAAACCGGCGCGCGCAAGTGGATCATCACGATCACCGTCATCCTCTGTTCGGTGATCGAGCTGATCGACACCTCGATCGTCAACGTGTCGTTGCCGCAGATGATGGGCAACCTCGGGGCGACGCTGGACGAGGTCGCCTGGGTGGTGACCGCCTACGTCGTCGCCAACGTGATCGTGGTGCCGATGGCAAGCTGGCTCGCGGCGTTCTTTGGCCGGCGCAACTATTTCGTGGGATCGATCGTGCTGTTCACCGTCGCGTCCTTCTTCTGCGGGCACGCCACCAACATCTGGGAGCTGGTGATGTTCCGCTTTGTGCAAGGGGTGGGCGGAGGGGCGCTGCTCTCGACGTCGCAATCCATCCTCGTCGAGACGTTTCCTCCGCAGGAGCTCGGCTTCGCGACGTCCCTCTTCGGCCTCGGCATCGTCGTCGGACCGACCATCGGACCGACGCTCGGCGGATGGATCACCGACAACTACTCCTGGCCGTGGATCTTCTACGTCAACTTGCCGATCGGCGCGCTGGCGGCGTTCCTGGCGCTGACGTTCCTCCACGATGCGCAGGAGACACGCGAGATCGGTGACGTCGATTGGTCCGGCATCGCGCTGCTCGTCGCCGGCATCGGCTCGCTGCAGATCGTGCTGGAGCGAGGCGAGCGCGACGACTGGTTCCGTGCGACGTATATCTGCGTGCTGTCGGCGGTCGCCGCCGCCTCCATCGTCGGCTTCGTCGTCCGCGAGCTCCGCGCGGAGCACCCCGTCGTCGATCTGCGCGTGCTGCGGCACCGATCGCTGTCGGTCGGAACCTTGTTCACCTTCATCATGGGCGCCGGCCTGTACTCGTCGGTCTTTGCCTTCCCGGTGTTCGCACAGAATCTGCTCGGCTTCTCGGCCGAGCAGACGGGGCTCCTGCTGTTGCCGAGCAGCATCGCAACCGCCGTGATGATGCCCGTCGTCGGCCACCTGGTGCAGCGGGGCGCTCCGCCTCGGCTGTTGATCGCGCTCGGGTTCACGGCGCTGTTCGTGTTCACGCTGCAGATCGCGCATTCCTCCCAGTCCTCCGGGCAAGCCGACTTCTTCTGGCCGCTTCTCTGGCGCGGCATCGGCAGCGGCTTGTTCTTCGTCCCGGTCACCACGCTGGCGCTGTCCGACCTGAGCGGCAAGGACGTTCACCAGGGCACGGGGCTCACCAACATGATGCGGCAGCTCGGCGGGTCGTTCGGCGTCGCGGCCATAGCGACGTTCATCCAGCACCGCTCGTGGACCCACCGCCAGAACCTGCTGCGCTACGTCACGCCCTACGACACCGCCTACCGGGAGCGCTTCGATGCGCTCGTGCACGCGTTCGTCGGCCGAGGCTTCACTTCCGTCGAAGCCGTCAGCCGCGCCTACCAGGCGATCGAGAACACCGTGCTCCGGCAAACGCTCCTGCTCACCTACCTGGAAGCGTTCCGCATCGTCGGCGTCTTCTTCCTCTTTTGCATTCCTCTGCTGCTGCTGTTCAAGCGCAGGAGTCGCACGTCGGTCGTGACGACGCTTGCCCACTGATCCACTACGGCAGATTTTCGGCCGCCCGCACTGACACGGCCCACCCCTTCCCGCAACCCTTGCGGCGCCCGTGGGTTTCCGAGGATGCCTCGGGACAGTCGCAGCGCCCTGGGGAAAGCGAGCGCGAACCACCGGGGGAGAGGGAGACACCGCCATGCAGGCACGAAAGATCGTCGCGTGTTCGGCCGTCGTAGGAACGTTGTTGATCGGCTGTGCGCCGCTGAATACGACGCAGAAAAACGCGTTGGGAGGGAGCATTCTGGGAGCGGGCGCCGGCGCCCTCATCGGCCGTCAGACCGGCCACACGGCCGGCGGCGCCGCGATCGGGGGCGCGCTCGGCGCGCTGACGGGAACGGCGGTCGGCTACCAGGCGCAGCAGCAGGAAGAGCGCTCCGCCGCGCTGCAGTCGCAGATCAATCGACAGAACCGCGAGATCCGCAAGCTCAAGCAACAGCAGCAAGAGACTCGCGACGACGACCGCTACTGACCTCGCCGAGCGCGGCTCGAGAGCTCGGGCCGTGTTCTCGCTCCTCGCCATCCCGGCCCCGGCCCGTGATCGCCAGCACGTGGCCGCTCCCCCCCGCAGGCTCGTGAGCACGGGGAGTCTTGATCGCCGCCGAAGCGCGGGAGACAATGAGCCGATTCCAGGGGCCGCGGTGCCCGGTCGTCGGCACCGTGCTCGATGCCTCTATTCGTGGTGTCGAGGATCGCGCGCCGGTCGCCCAGTGGTGAACCTCATGCCTCTCGACCATGCCCTCCCGTCGCCAACCAACCGCCGACCGACTGTTGATCATCTCCAACCGCGCCCCCTATTCGCTCCGGCGTCGCGGCCGCACTACCGAGCTCGTGCGCAGCATCGGCGGACTGTCGTCCACGCTCGACGACGCGTTGCGTAAACGGGGCGGGGTCTGGCTCGCCTGGTCCGGCAACGTCGCGCGCGCTCGACGCGGGCGGCGTCGGCAGGCGCCGCTTCGCTCGATGCTCGTCCCCGACGGCGGGTACCGCCTGCGCCTGCTCACCCTGAGCGACGCGCAGGTCGCCGGCTACTATCATGGCCTGTCCAATCGCAGCCTCTGGCCGCTTTGTCATTACTTTCCGACGCGCGCGGAGTTCGACGAAGAGGAATGGAAGACCTACGAAGCCGTGAACCGGCTGTTCGCCCGCGCCGCGAGCAAGAGCGTTCCGCCCCGCGGAATCACCTGGGTGCACGATTTCCATCTCGCCCTGGTCCCCAAGATGCTTCGTTTGCTTCGCCCGGGCGCTCGCATCGCCACGTTCTGGCACATCCCGTTCCCCGCCCCCGCCATGTTCCGGATCTTTCCGTGGGCACGGGAGGTGGTGAGCGGCTTGCTCGGCTCGGACTTGATCGGCTTCCATACCGACGACGACGCGGTCCACTTCATGGAATGTGCGCGCCACCTGGCCGAGGCCGACGTCGCCTTCGGTCGCGGGGAGGTCGCTCATCACGGCCACGTGACGCGGGTGAGCAGCTTCCCGCTCGGCGTCGAAGCGGAGGAGTTCGACCGGATCGGATCCGACGCCGAAGTGATCGAGGAGGCTCGACGGATCCGCGACGCGCTGCGCGTGGAGAGCCTCATCCTCGGGGTCGACCGGCTCGACTACACGAAGGGGATCTTGCAACGGTTGCAGGCCTACGAGCGGTTTCTCGCCGCTCAACCCGAGTGGCACGGCCGGGTGTGCTTCGTGCAGATCCAGGTTCCCTCCCGCGAGAGCGTTCCCGAGTATCGCAACCTGCGGGAGCAGATCGATCGCGCGGTCGGCCGCATCAGCGGCCGCTTCTCGACCGTCGAGTGGACGCCGGTTCGATACCTCTGCCACGGTTTCAGCCGCCGCGACCTCACGGTGTTCTATCGCGCCGCCAACGTCCTGCTCGTGACCCCGCTGCGCGACGGCATGAATTTGGTCGCGCAGGAGTTCGTGGCCGCGCGCGGCGACGAAGACGGTGTCCTCGTTCTCTCGCGCTTCGCCGGCGCGGCCGAGCGTTTGCGCGAGGCGTTGCTCGTAAACCCGTACGACCAGAGCGCGATGCAGCGGGCGATCGAGCAAGCGCTGCGCATGCCGACCGCCGAGCGCCGTATCCGGATGCGGGCCATGCGACGGCGCGTCATGAGCGAAGACGTCGACTGGTGGCTCGGTTGGTTCCTCGCCGCCGCGGTCGCTCAGCCATCGCAGCGCGCACGCCGTCGCCGGTCGCCGGCGGCACGGCGATGATTCACCTGCTCGAAGAAGCCGGAGACGAAGTCGAGCGGTTCGCGCGCGAGCCACGCGTGGTCGTGGCGCTCGACTTCGACGGCACGCTCGCTCCGCTGGCCCCGACGCCCGCGGCGGCCAGGATCGACCCGGCCGCCGCGGGCGCGATCGAGCGCCTGCGCGCGGCGGCCGATCGCGGCCTGCGGGTCGGGGTGGTGAGCGGACGTGGCATCGACGATCTGCGCTCGCGCGTACCCCCGGTCGATTTCCTGATCGGCTTGCACGGCCTGGAGCTCGAGGCTCCGCCCGAAGGCCGGCGGCTGCGCTTCGAGTCTTCCGCGTCGGACGAGGCGCTCGAGCGCCTGCGCGCGAAGCTCCCCCGGCTCTTGGTCGGCGAAGCCCGGGTGGAGGACAAGGTTCATTCCATCACCTTGCACGTGCGTGGCCTCCCTTCCGAAGCCGCCGCGGCCGCGGTCTCGGCGTTCGCCGCGGCGATCGCCGAGGAGCAGGCGGCCGGCTCGCCGCTCGAGCCGCTCTACGGGCATCTCTGTCTGGAAGCGCGGCCCACCGCGGCGGGCAAGCAGCATGCGGTCGCCGAGGTGCTCGGGCCGGCCGGCGACAGCGCGCTCGTATACCTCGGCGACGATACCACGGACGAGGAAGTTTTCCGCGCGTTCCCCGACCAGCTCACCGTGTTGGTCGCCGAGTCGCGGCGTCCAAGCGCCGCGCGTTACTATTTACGCTCGCCGCGCGAGGCGGCGGCCTTTCTCGAGCGGATCGCCCAGCTTCGCGCGTGCTGACGGTCGAGCCGACCGTCCGCGGCCGTGACGAGCCTCGATGCAGGGAGCACCCTCACGAGCTGCCGATGTTCGGGGAAGCATCCTGTTGTGTGCGAAGCTGTGCAAGGAATTTCGCCAGCGACAATTCCATACTCCGACAACTCCGGTGAACATACGAGAAATACCGGGAAAATCGTCGTCCTGGAGACATCGAACGAGCGGTACGAAGCTTGCTTCATAGAGGCGAATGAAGATCACGGATCGCGGTGCGAAGAAGTGACGTCCCGGCAAGAGATCTCGCCGACTCACTCCTCTAGAATTGGCTACCCTGCCCAGTTGGCGGTTGGCATCGAGAAGGTCCGAGGATCACGCTGAACGGCTCGGATACGAACGCGGAGGAAGATACGTGGCTCAGATTGCCAGCTTGAACTCTCGTGGATCCGAATCCACGGCACGCCCCAAAGTGACCCCGATCGACGGGAAAACCGAGCCTCGTTCCACCCCGCTCGCCGTCGCGGATCAGCGCCTGCTCGGCTTCCTGGTGAAGGCCGGAAAGATGGACCGCGGCGAAGCGGAAGCGGCCAAGACCGCCTGCGAGGCGCAGGGCCTGTCGCTGATCGAGTTCGTCGTCACGGCGAATCGACTGTCGGACCACGACGTCGCCGACGCCCTCGCCCAAGGCCTTGGCCTGCCGAGGCTCCGCCTCGAGGCCGTCCAGGTCGACGAATGGGTCGCCGGCCTGGTCGATCAGGCGACCGCCACCCGCGCCGGTTTGGTGGCGATCTCGGCCGACGCGGAGACCGTGACGCTGGCGATGGCCAACCCGTTCGACCAGGACGCGATCAAGTACGTGGAGTTCGCCTCCGGCCGTCGCGTGCGTCGCGCCGTGGCGTCGCGCTCGGAGATCATCGAGACGATCGCCCAGGCCTACGCGCACGAGGGCACTCTCGCGGCCGTGCTTGCCGACGTGCCCGAAAGCGAGACGGTCGAGCTGATTTCCGGCACCACCCCTTCGTCGAACGCCCACGAGGTGGATGCCGACAAACTCGCCCAGGAGGCTGAGCAGGCGCCGATCGTCAAGATGGTGAACCTGATCCTGGTCAACGCGGTCACCTCCAAAGCCAGCGACATCCACATCGAGCCCGGGCCCAACCTGGTGCTGGTGCGCTACCGCATCGACGGCATCCTCATCGACGGTCATCAGTTGCCGAAGTGGGTGCAGAACCCGCTCACCGCGCGCATCAAGATCATGGCAAGGGCCGACATCACCGAGCGGCGCACGCCGCAGGACGGCCACTTCACGATCCGTCAGGGGGGCAGGATCGTCGACATTCGCGTCTCGGTGCTGCCGACTACGGACGGCGAGAAGTTCGTGCTGCGGCTGCTCGATCCGAACAGCGTTCCACGGAGGCTCGACCAGATCGGCATGGCGGGGCGCGACCTCGAGGTGGTGCGCGAGCTGATCCGCAAGCCCGAGGGGATCATCCTGGTGACCGGCCCCACCGGCAGCGGTAAGAGCAGCACGCTCTGCGCGATGATCCAGGAGATCTTCACCCCGGAGCGAAACATCGTCACGATCGAGAATCCCGTCGAGTTCAACCTCAAGGGGGTCACGCAGGTCGAGATCAACGAGAAGCAGGATCTCACCTTCGCCGCCGTGCTTCGCTCGGTTCTGCGTCAGGACCCGGACGTCATCATGGTGGGCGAGATCCGCGATCACGAGACCGCGGAGATCGCGTTTCGCGCCGCGCAGACCGGGCACCTCGTGATCTCCACGCTGCACACCAACGACACGGTGTCGACGATCACGCGTCTGGTCGACATCGGAGTCGAGCCGTATCTGATCGCCTCGTCGCTGATCGCGGTGGTCTCGCAGCGCCTGGTTCGCAAGGTCTGCGAGCATTGCGCCGAGCCGACTCCCGAGGTGCCGGAGCTGGCCGGCCGGCAACAAGGGCAGCGTCGCGGCAAGGGCTGCTCCGCCTGCCACCAGACCGGCTTCTCCGGCCGCACCGCGTGCTACGAGACCCTGGTGGTCACCAAGGGCATCCAGCGGCTGATCGAGTCCAAAGCCTCCGAGAGCCAAGTCCGCTTGCTCGCCGAGGAGGAGGGCATGGTGTCGTTACGCGAGAACGCCCTGGCCAAGGTCCAGGCGGGAATCACGACGAGAGACGAAGCCATGCGCGTGATCCAGTTCGACACGCGGGATCCGCAGTGCCCGCAGTGCATGAGCGCCGTCGAAGAGTACTTCATGACCTGCCCGTATTGCCGCCACGTCCTGCGCCACGCGTGCGCCGCTTGCGGCAAGACCTTGAAGAAGAAATGGACGAGCTGCCCGTATTGCGGCGCGGGCGCGCCCACCGACGCCAAGGCGGCGCCCCCCCCAGCGAACGAGCCGCCGGCGAGCTACGGCCGTTTGACGGCGATCGAGTCCGCGGGCGGCGTACGGCAGAAGCCGCGGATCCTCATCGTCGACGACTACGCGGACCTGCGCACGTTGGTCCGCGCTGCTCTGCAAGCCGGCGGCGACGTGGTCATCGACGAGGCCGAGAGCGGAGCAGACGCGCTCGCCGCGGTGGAGAAGGAGCGCCCGCATCTGGTGATTCTCGATCTGATGATGCCGGGCATGGACGGTTTCGAGGTTTGCCGCCAGATGCGCTCGAACTTGAAGACCGCCTTCATTCCGATCCTCATGCTCACCGCCATGGCGGACACCAAGAGCAAGAGCCTCGGCTTCCTGGCGGGTATCGACGACTATCTGGTCAAGCCGTTCGACAACGCCGAGCTGCGCTCCCGCGTCTCCTGGCTGCTGCAGCGCTCGTACCAAATCGGCGTCGGGGAGCCGCCGGGCGCCGCGCGCGCATAGGCGGCGAACGCGCACGCGCGGCGCCCGTCTGCTCAGCCGCGCGGCGGCACCACCAGTACCGGGCGCGGCGATCGGCGGATCACCCGCTCCGCCACGCTACCGAGCAACCAGCGCTCGGCGCCGGTTCGTCCGTGCGTGGCGACGACGATCAGATCGGGCTCGCGATCGACGATCGTATCGACGATCACCGACGCGGGAGATCCGACACGGATGAGAATTTCGTGCTCGATTCCCCGCAGACGCTGCCGCGCGATGTCGACCAGCCGCTCGCGCGCTTCCTCTTCCGTCCAGGAGCCGCGGCGGGTCGTGGCGTCGGCACGCTCGTGCCACTCCGGAAGGGCGGCGTCGAGCTCGGAAACGACGTGCAGCAGCGTGAGCCGCACACCGCGGGCGCGCGCGAGCTCGGCGGCCGCGTCGAGCGCGCCGAGCGACGCTTCGTCGAAATCGATCGGAGCGAGAATTCCTCGCAATCGCCTTGGAAACGCATCCATGGATGCCTCCAGAACGAGCTCGATCGATCAGTGGAACAGCGCTCGCTCGAGCTCGTCGACGTCGATCCCGCCGCTGGTGTCGAACGGCACGTGACGCGATCCGGGGATTGGCGCGAGCGAAGCGAACCGCTGCTTCTGGCCGAGGTACACGCCCCACGTCGCGTCCGAGACGCCGTCGCCGCGCGCGGCGCGCTCGCCCAGCCGGCGGCGAATCTCGTCCTCCCGCGCGCGGCACTCGACGAACACCAGCCCCACGCCGGCCCGCGCCGCCAGTTCCCCGAGCGCGCGCCGCTCCGCCTCGTCCTGGAACGTGGCGTCGACGATCGCCCCGCGGCCGGCGGCGAGCCGCCGCCCGGCCCGCTCGCGAAGCGCTTCGTAGGTGCGGCGGGTGAACGCGGGCGAGTAGAGGTCCTCGGCCCGGACGTTCTCGCCGCCGGCGAGCTCCTTGCGCACCACGTCGGAGGAGTAGACGGCAAATCCGCTGAGCTCGCTCGCCACTCGGGCGACGGTGGACTTTCCGCTTCCCGACAGCCCGAGCACGGCGATCAGCACGGGCGGCAGCGGTCCGCTCCCGTAGCGGGCGGCGAGGCGGAAGTAGCGCTTGGCGTTCTCGCGCGCGGCCGCCCGGTACGCCGCCGGCAGCTCTTCATCTCGGCTCTTCAGGGTCTCGACCTTGCCGCGCACCTGCGCGCGATAGGCCGTGTAGAAGGGCAGTAGCCGCTCGAGATCCGCGTCCTCGGCGCAAGCCGAGTAGGCGCGGGCGAGATCCTCGGAGAGATCGGGAAAGCCGAGGAAGTCGATCTCCATCGTCAGGAACGCAAGCTCGGCGGCGACGTCGCCGGTGCGCAGGCGCTCGTCGAATTCCACGCAATCGAAAACCACGATCTCCTCTCCCGGCAGCAGGCAGACGTGCTCGGGGCGCAGGTCGCCGTGCCCCTCGCGGACGAAGCCGAGCGCGGCTCGACGCTCGAGCAGCGCGCGCCGGTCCTCGACGAAGGCGAGAGCCGCTCGCTCGACGCGCTCGCGATCGGCGGCGCGAAGCGTGTCGCCAACGAAAGCGTCGGTCTCGCGCAGATTGTCGACGACCCTACGGCGAATCGCCTCGGCCGAGCCGAGCCGCTCGCCCTCCCCGCGCGGGCACAGCCGATGGAATTCGGTGAGCCGCCGGGCGAGCGCGGCGACCGGCACCGCGCTCGGCCCCACGCGCTCGAGCCGCCGGTCGAGCATGCGGTCGTCGGGCAGACGGCGCATGCGCACCGCGTACTCCTCGGCGGCGGCGACCGGCGCGGCGTCCGCCGCTGCGACGACCAGGCGACCGTCGCGCCGCACGATCGGCGACACGCCCAGGTACACCCACGGCGCGAGGCGACGGTTCAGGCGCACCTCCTCGTGGCAGAAGTGCCGGCGGCGTTCGAGCGTCGAGTAGTCTACGAACGCCAGGCGCACCGGCTTCTTCACCTTGTAGACGAAGCCGTCGACGAGGAAGACCCACGAGATGTGACTGTGGCGCTCCTCGACCCGCTGCGGGCGCTCGGGATAGGCATCCGGACGGCGCAGCGCTTCCAGAACCTGCGGAACGTCCAGCGGCCTCACCCGGCCTCCAGAGCGATGAGCTGCGGCATGCGGCGCACGTAGTCGAGCGCGTAAGCAAGCTCGCCCTCCGCCTCGGCGTGTAAGGTGAACAAACGGTCGCCCGAGCGCACCCGGTCGCCGCGGCGCACGTGCAGCTCGATGCCGGCCGCGCTGTCGAGCGGGGCGCCGGCCAGCTTGGCGGCGCGCGCCAGGCGGCGGTTGTCGAACGACTCGACGCGCCCCTCGCGCTCGGCCAGCACGTCGTGCACGAACGCCGCGCGCGGGGGCTCGCGGAAGCCTCCCTGCGCCACGCAGATCGCCCGGAACTTCTTCCAGGCCGAGCCGTCGTCGAGGCAGCGGGTGGCCACCTCCAGGCCTGCTCCGTGCGCGGCCGCGCCACAGAGCTCGAGCAGCCGCGCCGCCAGAGCGAGCGAGCGCTCGCGCAGGTCGGCGGGCGCCTGCGGCGCGCGCTCGAGCACCGCGAGCACGTCGCGGGCCTCGAGCGCGGGTCCGATGCCGCGACCGACCGGCTGACTGCCGTCGGTCAGCACCGCATGGACCGCCAGGCCGAAACCGAGGCCGATGCGCGTCATGCGATCGAGCAAGCGCCCGGCCGCCTCCTCGGAGCGCACCTTCGCCGTCGCGCCGACCGGAACGTCGATCACCACGTGGGTCGCTCCGGCGGCGATCTTCTTCGACAGCACCGAGGCGACGAGCTGTCCCTCGCTGTCAAGATCGAGCACGCGCTCCACGCGGATCAGCGCGTCGTCGGCGGGGCTGAGACCCACGGCCTCGCCCCACACGATGCAGGCGCCTTCCTGCTCGACCACGCGCCGCATCGCCGCGACGTCGAGCGCGACCGGGGCGATCACCTCCATCACGTCGGCGGTCCCGGCCGGAGAGGTGATGGCCCGCGACGAGGTCTTCGGCATGATCAGCCCCGAGGCAGCGGCGATCGCCACCAGGATCGGCGTCGTGCGGTTGCCCGGCAGCCCGCCGACGCAGTGCTTGTCGGCGACCAGCGGCCGCCCCCAGTCCAGGCGCTCTCCCACCTCCAGCATGGCGCGCGTCAGCGCTTCGGTCTCCTGCTGGTCGAGGTGATCACCGCCGCAGGCGGCGACGAATCCGGCGATCTCGACCTGCGAGTAGCTTCCCGCCACGATCTCCTCGACGATGCGGCGGATCTGGCCGTCTTCGAGGTGGTGGCCGTAGATCTTGGCGCGCACCGCCGCCATCGACTCGATCGGCGCCGGATGGCTGAAGCGCCCGGCTTCTCCCTCGCGCGCCCCGAGCAGGCGCCACGCCGACTCCGACAGGCCCGCCTCGCCGTGGCCGACGAGCTCGCCGTCGACGACGTTCAAGGTAGCAACGATGCGGCGCTCGCCGAGCTCGATCTGCACCCGCGACTGCGCCTCGAACCCCTCCGAGCGGCAGACGGGGCAGGAGCGGCGCATGTAGACGACCGGCTCCTGATAGGTGTCGATCCCCACCCGGCAGAGCCGCAGCCAGTGGCCGCGCGTCGAGCCCGACACGGGCGAATCGGGCTCATCGTAGCTGCCGGCCGCCATGGGTTCCTCTACAAAGGAGATTACCACAACCGCGAATCGCGCGCCTCGGCTTCTCACGGATGCGCACGTGTTCTACGATACCAAATGGGGGCTTCGATGAACGATCCCAGCACGAGCGCCGCGCATCCCGCGCCGGAGACCGACCCGGTCTGCGGCATGAAGGTGCGCGCCGAGAGCCCCCACCGCGCGCTCCACGACGGACGGGCCCACGCTTTCTGTTCCGCCAAGTGCGCCGACAAGTTTCGCCAGGATCCCGCGCGCTACCTCGCGCCGGCCGACGAAGAGACGCGGCCGGGCCACCATCACGAGCCACGAGCCGCCGCTGCGGCCTCGCCGCCCGCCGGCGCCCGCTACGTTTGCCCGATGGACCCCGAGGTCGACGAGCCGCGGCCGGGAAGCTGCCCGAAGTGCGGCATGGCGCTCGAGCCGGCCGCTGCGCTGCGAGCGCCGTCGCGCGGCGAGTGGACCTGCCCGATGCACCCCGAAGTCGTCCGGCCGGGGCCGGGAACGTGTCCGATCTGCGGCATGGCGCTCGAGCCGCGAGCGGCGCCCGGCGGCGAGGGAGAGAGCGCCGAGCTCGGCGACATGCGCCGGCGATTCGTCGCCGCCGCCGCACTCTCCCTCCCGCTCGCCGTGATCGCCATGCGCGAGATGCTGCCCGGCGGATGGATCGATCGCCTGGCATCGGCGCGCACGCTCGCGTGGGTCGAGCTCGCGCTGGCGACGCCGGTCGTCCTGTGGGCGGGCTGGCCGTTTCTCGTCCGCTTCGCGCGGTCGCTGGCGAACCGCAGCCTCAACATGTTCACGCTGATCGGGCTCGGCGTCGGCGTCGCCTACACTTACAGCGTCGCGGCGGTCGCGATGCCCGCGGCCTTTCCACCGTCCTTCCGCAGCCACGGAGGAGAGGTGGGCGTCTACTTCGAGGCGGCGGCGGTGATCGTCACGCTCGTCCTGCTCGGACAAGTGCTCGAGCTCTCCGCGCGCAGTCGCACCGGCGCGGCGATCCGGGCGCTGCTCGGCCTGGCGCCGAAGACCGCACGATGCCTGGGCGACGACGGCCGCGAGACCGACGTTTTGCTCGACGACGTCAAGGTCGGCGATCGGCTGCGAGTGCGGCCCGGGGAGAAGATCCCGGTCGACGGCGCGGTGCTCGAGGGCCAGAGCAGCGTCGACGAATCGATGGTCACCGGCGAGCCGATCCCGGTCGAGAAGCGGCACGGCGACCGGCTCATCGGCGCAACCGTCAACGGCACCGGCTCGCTGGTGATGCGCGCCGAGCGGGTCGGCGCCGAGACCCTGTTGTCGCGCATCGTCGACATGGTCGCGCAGGCGCAGCGCAGCCGCGCGCCGATCCAAAGGCTCGCCGACGTCGTGGCCTCGTACTTCGTTCCCACGGTCGTCGCCGTGGCGGCGCTGACCTTCGCCGTCTGGGCGGTTGCCGGGCCCGAGCCGCGGCTCGCCTACGCCCTGCTGAACGCGGTCGCCGTGCTGATCATCGCCTGCCCCTGCGCGCTCGGGCTCGCCACGCCGATGTCGATCATGGTCGCCACCGGCAAGGGCGCGACGTTCGGCGTGCTGTTCCGCAACGCCGAGGCGATCGAGGTCTTGCGTCAGGTCGACACGCTGGTAGTCGACAAGACCGGCACGCTGACCGAAGGGAAGCCGCGCGTCGTCTCGGTGCTGCCGGCCGAAGGCGAGAGCGAGGACTCGCTGCTGCGGCTCGCCGCCAGCCTCGAGCGGGCGAGCGAGCATCCGCTCGCGGCGGCGATCGTCGCCGCCGCCGTCGATCGCGGCGTCGCGCTCGGCGAGGTTGGCGATTTCGCATCGCACACCGGCAAGGGAGTGACCGGGCTCGTCGACGGCCGCCGCGTCGCGCTCGGCACCCGCGCGCTCTTCGACCAGCTCGGCGTCGCGCCGGTCGCGGCCGCCGAGCGGGCAGAGTCGCTGCGCGAAGCCGGACAGACCGTGATGTTCGTCGCGCTCGACGGCCGCGCCGGCGGCCTGATCGGCGTCGCCGATCCGATCAAGGAGACCTCGGCGGCGGCGATCCGCGCGCTGCACGACGAGGGCCTGCGCATCGTCATGCTGACCGGCGACAGCAACACCACTGCCCGCGCCGTGGCCGGCCGGCTCGGCATCGACGAGGTGATCGCCGAGGTGCTGCCCGATCAGAAGGCCGAGGTGGTGAAGCGGCTGCAGCGAGAAGGGCGCCGCGTGGCCATGGCCGGCGACGGCATCAACGATGCCCCCGCGCTCGCGCAGGCCGAGGTCGGCATCGCCATGGGCACCGGCACCGACGTCGCCATGGAAAGCGCCGGCGTGACGCTGGTCAAGGGCGACCTGCGCGGCATCGTCCGCGCCCGGCGGCTCTCGCAGGCGACGATGCGCAACATCCGCCAGAACCTCTTCTTCGCCTTCGTCTACAACGCGCTCGGCGTACCGATCGCGGCCGGCGTGCTCTACCCGTTCGTCGGCCTGCTGCTCTCACCGATGATCGCCGCCGCGGCGATGAGCCTGAGCTCGGTGTCGGTGATCGGTAACGCCCTGCGCCTACGCCACGCCAAACTCTAGACCCAGTGCGAGAGTCTTTTTGTTCCCTTCGCGCGCGGCAGTCCCACGGGTGTCACGGCGGGCGGGCATGGCGGAAAAATCGAATGCTCGGGAAAAACGTCATGTGCGCCGCCTGCGCCGAGGAATACGTCGCCGTATTTCTGTCCGCGGGTACTTAGGCTGATGAGCGGCGCTGGCCCGCGCTTCCCAAAATCTGCGAATCGCGCGCCCGGCGTTCCCAATGCTGGGAACGGCAGCCATTCATTCGTGTGTGCCGAGGATCGCGGCGGCGAGCAAGTTGTCTTCGCTGCGAGAACGTGCCCGCACCAGACGCACGAGCTTTTCGTGGTGCGCGCCGATCTCCATCTTCCAGGTTTCCTTGAGGTCGGGAAACCGCGACAGCGGCGAGCTCTGCAGCAGAGTCGTGTAGATGGCGTCGAGCTCGCTCGACTCGAGCTCGAGTGCGATGGCCAGCGCCTGCTCGTCGGTCGCCGCGGCGCGGGCTCGCTGCCGCAAGCGATCCAAGAGCTCTTCGAGCTCGCGCACGGACTGTTCGTAACCGGTCGCGAAGGGATGGCGATCCGGTTCCTGGTGCTCGAGAAACTCCCGCCAGGTCGCGAGCTTCTTGGCGTGTGTGCGCTCGTCGGCGGCGAGCTCGGCGAACAGCGCGGAGATCTCGGCGTCGGCGGCGAAGCGTTCGGCCAGCAATCGATAGATCTTGCCGGCGCCGGATTCGATCGCCTCGCAGCGGCGGAGCAGTGCGACGACGTTCATGCACGTCGCGGAAGCAACCGGCGTGCCGCGATGGGCACGGTGGTTGCTTTCACCAGGGCATGCGCGACCAGAAGCATGGGGCCCCCTCGGCGCTCGACGAATCTTTTCTACGGCTCGGCGACTTGCTGCGGCGCTACCACCGCCATCGCGTCCGCGGCATTCAGCATATCGAGAGAGCCTTGGCCGGCGCCCGCCCGGTACTGCTGATCGGCAACCATTGCCTGGACGTCACCGATTCGCTCCTGCTGCGCGTTGCGGTCTACCGGGATACCGGTCGGTGGCTGCGCTTCGTCGGCCACGAGATGCTGTTCTTCCGGTTCCCCGGCCTGCGCACGCTCGCCGCGCGCTTCGGCGTCGTGCCGAGCCGCGACCTCGATGCTGCGCGCCGCACGCTCGCCGAGCATCGTCTGTTGATGCTCTACCCCGGGGCCGGCAGCGAGGCGTCGCTGCGCTCGTACCGGCGCGAGCCGTATCGCCTGAAGTGGCACCAGCGGATGGGGTTCGTGGAGCTTGCGCTGCGCGAGCGCGCCACGCTGCTGTTCGTGGCCGGAATCGGCATCGACGAACTCTACTACCAGACCGACGTCACACTCCCGGGTGCCCTCTTCGATCTCTTCGACGGAACCTACCTCGCCGAGTATCGCGGCATCCGCATGCAGTTCGGCGCCGCCGGGCTGCACGTCTTACCGGGGCTGTTTCCGTTCCCGGTGCGCGTCACGCACGTGGTCTCGGCGCCGCTCTCGCTCGACTACGACATCGATCCGGCGGACCCCCGCGCCGTCGAGAAAACCCAGATCCGCCTGTGGGCAGACATTCCAGCCCCAAACCCTCTTTCTGCCTGTCACAGTCTGGGAGCATACCAGAGGAGAGGAGTAGAGGCCCTTCTCGGAGTTATGGAAGAAGAACGATTTAGGGCAATTCTTTAGGGCTCTCTGCTTTTTATGAAAGGCCTCAACCCCTGGGTAGGCCTGGAAAAACATCTTATGAGAGCTTTGGGCCTGCTCCAGGCTCATATCTACCCCATAAGTCTCTTTGGCTCTCCTCTGTAAAAGCTCAGGCTGGCCTCCATAGATGAGGAGGAAGTTTACAGCCTTTGCCCCCTGTCTCTGGGCTTTGGTTATCTGCTC
>CAVPWJ010000179.1:0-9949 GCA_963708955.1 uncultured delta proteobacterium | reverse complement strand
TAAATACCACGAACGCGGTGAGCCGGCCTGCCCAAGGCAGGATGGGACTCACAGCGCAGGCGACGTAAGTGACCGCGGGGCCACGCGATAGGCCGCGTCGGGCGCTGGATGGTGGGTGGCGTTAGACAGATCTGCCTAGCGCGCGAGATAGGGCGCGAGCCGTCGGCGTCGCGCGCGTGGCGAGACGCCGAGGCAAGCCTACCCCGAGATGCGGGGTGCCGCGCGTCGTCATCCTCCGAGGAGGCGCTCCGCCGGCGGTGTTGGCAAAGGCGCCGATCGTCTCGAGCGCGCTCTCCGGGGTGAGGTTGCGCTTGAACTCGAGGGTCTTGCCCTCCGGGCGCTCGAGCAGCTCGACGAGGTCCATGCGTTCATGCGTTCGGAAATTGTACTCGGAAGCACTGAGGAGCATCAACCTTCCCGACCTCGCCACCACGAACCGACCCTCGGCGGACATCTGAAAACCGGCCATTATCGGACGGGTCAAAACCGGCCATTTATCGGGGCGGCCGGGACGGGGGTTGGTCTAGCTGTTCTTGTCCTCGGTGTTCAAGGATCCGCTGTTTTTGGTTCTCCAGCTTCGTGGTCCACACTTGAGTACATGACCGTGCGCGAGCAGGCGATCGAGCATGGCTGCTACGGCGGGCGTATCGCCGAGCAGCTTACCCCAATCCTCCACGGGGCGATTGGAAGTCATCAGCGTGCTCGCCCGCTCGTGCCGGCGCATGACGACTTCGAGGAGATCCTCGGCGGCGGTGGCGGGAAGCTTGCGCATTCCGAGGTCGTCGACGATCAGCAGCGGCACGGACTGTAGCTCGGCGATCTTGTGCTTACGCGAACCATCGATGGTGGCGTCCGCGAGTTCTTCGAGCAGAGCGTGCGTCTCGCGGTAGAGCACACGGTGGCCTTGGCGAATGGCCGCGAGCCCGATGGCCTGGGCGAGATGGCTCTTGCCGGTGCCGGGGGGGCCGAGGAAGAGAGCGTCCTCGCGCCGATCGATGAATTGGGCGGTAGCGAGGTCGAAGACCAGCCGGCGATTCATCTTCTTGTTGAAGTCGAAATCGAAAGCATCGAGGGTCTTGTCCGGCTCTCGAAACAGAGCGTGTTTGGTACGGCGCTGGAGCAGCCGATCGGATCGGATGGTGAGCTCGTCGGAGACGAGCGTAGAGAGAAAATCGATCGGGGCCATGTGAGAGGTCTGCGCTTCGAGGATACGAGGCTCGAGGGCCTGAGCCATACCGCCGAGGCGTAGCTGCCGTAGCGACCGTTGCAGCTCGATGAGATTCATTCTTCCTCCTTGGTGAGATTGTTGATGACGTTTCGGTAGTGAGTGAGCTCGCGGATGAGGGGATCGATTCGGCGCAGCCGAAGCTGCACGGGTGGATGCCGCTCGAGGTAGCGGCGCACGAAGCGGTACGTGGGGACCGCCAGATCGAGCGCGGCGGCGCAGGCATCGTCGACGGCGGGAGCGCCGTATTTGCGGGCGAGCGAGAGCACGCCGAGGATGCGCCGCACGCCGTACTGCTTCTCCCGGTCGTAGATCTCCTTGGCCAGAAGACCGATGTGCTTTCCTGCCCGCTCGGCGCGAGAGAGCAGATCCTGCGTGCCGCGGGGCGTGCGCGCCGGCCGATCTTGCTCCAGCGTGCGGTAGTTTCCCGCCCGGTGCCGCAGGTGCTCGCGAAGCAGCATGCCACTCTTCGGATCGAGGATCCGCACCTGGAAGTCGTCCCACTCCACCCAGACGACACGGCCGATGTGTCCGGGTGCGACGGAGTAGTACGCGCGGGCGACCTCGACGTGCCCGTCGAGGTGCACGGTGCGATTGCCGTACTGGTAGAAGCGGAAGGGCTCGACCGGCAGCGGCTGCAGGAAGGGCCTCTCCTCGGCAAACATCACTGCGACCTGGCGCTTGGTGGTGCCGTGGATGCGCGTGTCGGCCCAGTGGGTCTCCCAGCGATCGAGATACCCTTGGGCATCCTCAATTCTCTCGAAGCGCAGCCCCTTCAGGGGCGTCTTCTGCGCGTGGCCGACGCCCGATTCCACTTTCCCCTTACGATCGGGATCGCGCACGCGGCACGGCAGCGCCACCACGCCGTAGTGCGCGAGGCAGTCGCGGTAGAGAGGATTGAGCGTCGGGTCGTAGATGTCGGGCTTGAGGACGCCCTCGCGCAAATTGTCGAGCACGATGACCTTGGGCACGGCGCCGAGTCGGCGGAACGCCTCCTCGTGGAGCTCCGCCCAGACCCGCGTACTGGAGTGGAAGACCAGGAGCCGGACGGACTTGCGGCTGTAGCCGAGTGTCAGGACGAAGAGTCGGGTGCGCCGATAGCCGCCACCTCCCTCCGGATTGCGCGCCATCGGCCCCTCGCCGTAGTCGACCTGACCTTCCTCTCCCGGTGCGGTCAGGATGATGCCGCGGGCCTCGGGCGTCTTCTCGCCGCTCAGTTTGCGCACGAATCGCTTGACGCTCGCGTAGCCGGCGACAAAGCCGTGATCATCGACGAGATCCTGGTAGATCGCCGTGGCATTTCGCCGCTGCGAAAGTCCGACCTCGATCAGCTCCCGGTAAGGCTCGCAGGCGCTGGCCTGAGGGCTGCGCGTCGGCACGGCAGTCAGCTGTGGCGCTGCGTTTGCCGGGCCAGAGTCGGGGGACACCCTAATGGCCGGTTTTGGCTCCGACTGCCGTGGACGCCCGCGGCTACGGATCGCGATCCCCGCCGCGCGCAAATACCCCCGCGCTGTCTCCCGGCGCACGCCCGTCGACGCTTCGATCCGCCTCAACGGCCAGCCCAGCCCTCCGAGGGCCAGGACTTGCTGTCTCTTCTCTTCGCTCAAGACGTTGCTCATCCGGCCCCGGGGGTCATCTCCCCAGGACCGCGTCAACGTCCCGTGCGCTTACCTTATTGGCCGGTTTTCAGACGTCCACTAATGGCTGGTTTTGGGTGTCCACCGAGGTGGCAGGCCCAGCAGCAGCGCATCCAGGACGAGGCGAATAGGAAGCGGGCGGAGGCGGCGAAGGCGCAGCCACGGCGGAAACGGGGCTTTATGAGCAGCGGGTACAGCCACAAGTAGTGGCTAAACCCGATTGCCGCGAGACGAAGTCCGCCACGCGCCAAAGCCGCCGCGAGCCACACCAACCTTCCGCACGGTCGAGCGCATGGACGGACTCGCGCGTGAGCGGCCCGACCTGGCGGAACAGGTCAAGGCGGGCTGTCTGCCGGGCGTGCCAGCACCATCGGGACATCGGGGAGAGGGCCCAGTTGCTACCCCAGTTGCTACCCAGGGCCGACCACTTCCGCCTTAAAGCCCCGCAAACCCGCTAGAATCCATGCCCCCGGCGCGACTCGAACGCGCGACCCCAGGATTAGGAATCCTGTGCTCTATCCACCTGAGCTACGGGGGCTCGCTCGGTCCTCGGGAGTTAGCTGCTGTCGCGCCGGCTGTCCAGCGCGGCCGGCTTCAGACGAATCGTACAAGCTGTTTCCCGCCCGAGCACCACGCTCAGCAGCAGGTTCGCGCCCGACACCGCGACCGGGTGGCGACGAGCCACCGCGCGAATGCATCCATGCGCATCGGTTGCCCGAAAGAAAGAACAAGGAACTACCGGCGAGAGCCGCCGGCGACCAACTTCCGTTGCGCTTCTCCCGCGTGCCGGCGCTGCAGCCACTGGAGAATCTCGGGCCGCGCCAGGAACGGGCCCCGGCAGCGAATCGCTTCCCGATAGACGATGTCTGCCTCGATCAGCTCCTCGAGGTAGCGCTGTAGGGGGTAGGTGCCGCCGTCCGCTTCCATGTTGTGCAGCACCGACTTCAGGCGGTCGAGCCATGCACCGTCGAGCGTCACTTCCACTCGTAGCGGTCGTCCCACCGTGGTGACGCGCGCCTGGATGTCTTTCGCCATCGCCCGCGACTCATATCGCAGCGCCTAGGGTTCCGACAAGAGAAGCGAGCCGAAAACCCGCTCGACGCGGGAATCACGGAATTTGCTCCGCGCTTCTGGTATACGGTCTCGGCATGCTCACCCGCGAAGAGTTCGAGGCGATCGAGGACCGGCTGCTGGCGCTCTACGCGATGCGCAACCGCCGTACGCGCGGGCGCGTTCACGCCGAGCGCGAGCACCCGTTCCGCCTGCCGTTCCAGCGTGACCGCGACCGCGTGATCCACTGCTCGGCGTTTCGCCGCCTCGAGTACAAGACTCAGGTGTTCGTCAATCACGAGGGCGACTACTATCGAACGCGCCTCACTCACACGATGGAAGCCGCTCAGATCACGCGCACGATCGCTCGCGCTCTGCGATTGAACGAGGACCTCGCCGAGGCGATCGCGCTCGCTCACGACCTCGGCCACACGCCGTTCGGGCACGCGGGCGAGAAGATCTTGCACCGACTGATGGAGCCGTACGGCGGCTTCGAACACAACGCGCAAAGCATGCGGATCGTCGACGTCCTGGAAGAGCGTTACCCGGAATTTCCCGGACTCAATCTCTCGTGGGAGGTGAGGGAAGGGATCGTCAAGCACTCGACGCGGTACGACCGCCCACAGGTCGCCGAGTTCGACGCCGAGAAGGCACCGACGCTCGAGGCGCAGATCGTCGACTACGCCGACGAGATCGCCTACAACGCGCACGACATCGACGACGGCCTCAAGTCCGAGATGCTGACGCTCGCCGATCTCGAAGGGGCTGCGATCTGGCGCGAGCACCACTACGAGGTTCTCCGCCAGCATCCCGGAGCGGAGCCGCGCATCGTACGATACCAAACCACGCGGCGGATCATCGACAGCTTCGTCGTCGACCTCATCGAGGCGACCGAGGCTCGGATTGGCGAGAAGGGAGTGAAGCAGATCGAGGACGTGTGGGCGATCAAGCCCAAGCTCGTGGAATTCAGCGCGGAGATGGCCGAGAAGCTGCGCGAGCTGAAGGCCCTGTTGTACGACCGGCTCTACAACCACTATCGCGTGCGGCGGATGGCCGTGAAGGCCGACCGCATCATGAGCGACCTCTTCCAGACCTACATGGCCGAGCCCCGCCAGATGCCGCCGCACGTCCACCGCAAGATCCTCGACGGAGAGCCCACGCCGCGCGTCGTCGGCGACTACATCGCCGGGATGACCGACCGCTTCGCGCTCGACGAGTACAGGAAACTCTTCGATCCCTACGAGAAGGTTTGAGCGAACCGGATCGCTCTCGGCCTGTGGATCCCGCGGGTCGGGGGGCGACCTTTCATCGGATGCGCCGACAAGAACACGTCCTGATCCTCCGTCGCGACGACCACAAGCGAGACGCGCTCGGAGCGATCTTTCTCGGCGCGGTCGTCGACGAAGCCGAGATACGTCGCTATGTCGAGCGCTACCTCGGGGCGGCATTTGCGGTTCGCGCCGTAGCCGCCGAGGGACCGGCGCTACGGGTTCGCGTGGACTGCGCGCGCTTCCAGCTCGAGAGCCAGAACCTCTCGCGCATCGCCAAGTCGCTCGCGGATCGCGGACGGCAGCGCTCCGCCGTCGAAACCTTCGCCGAGGCCCTCAAGCTCGATCCGCTGAACGTCGAGGCGCTGAAGGGCCAGGCAACGCTGCACGCGCTGGCCGACGAGCTCGTCGAGGCCGAGGAGAAGTGGGTGCGAGCCGCCGAGATCCGCGGCTACGACGGCGAGATCCTCCGCGCGCTCGCGGCCATCGCCTTACGCGAAGACCGCTACCCGACGGCGCTCCAGTACCTGGAAGAGGCCTTGCTGACGAACCCGCGGGACGCCGAAGCACGCGCGCTGCTCGACGAGCTCCGCCGCCAAGCCGAGATCCGCTTCGAGGGGGAGCCGGCAACCGACAAACCGCCGAAGGGCTGATCTCCAGACGGCGTGAGAGCTGGCAGCAGCTTAGTTTACATAATATATCTTATCAGACGTTACGGTGCGCAGGTCTCCGGATCGCGTGCCCCGCGCCGACCCGCTTACTGCTCGCTCTTGGCCCGCTTCGCAATCCGCGCTTCCGCGTACTCGCGGGCGTCGGGAGGCAGATCGTTCACCGCCAGCAAGTCCTGGTTCACCTTCTCGACGGATTGCTGCTGGCTCGAGAGCCGCGCGAACCAAGCGACGCCGCGCAGCGGGCCCTCGATGCCCGCCGCAGTGCTGAGCTGGGCGGCTGCGGCTGCTTTGTCGTCGCCGTCCTTCATGCCGAGGACTCCGAGATTGTAGTGAGCGATCTGGCGCACGACGTCGTCGCGCGTCACCGCGAGCGCTCGACGAAAGGCGTCTTCGGCCTCCTTGGTCTTGCCGAGCTCGGCGTAGGAGTTGCCGAGGTACACGAGCGCGAGCTGGCCGTGCGCGGTCGACGGCCATGTCGTGCTGACCCGCGCGAAAGCGCTGGCGGCCGTGTCGAAGTTCTGCGTGGAGAAGTCTTGCCGTGCGGCCCCGAAGACGGCCTCGGCCTTGCTCTCCTGCCAGCCCCGGTACGTGCGTACGCCGAGAGCAGCCGCCGCCAGCACGACCACGCCGAGGATCGCAAAGGTAACCTCGCGCTCGTGCTCCTTCGCGTAGTCGAGAAATCGCTTGCTGAGTGTCAGGAACTCGTCCGGCTGCCTGAGCTCCTTTCGCCGAAGGCCCTTGCTCATGAGGGGTCGTGCCCGGAATGGCGACAACGCGGCGGCGTAGCCATCACATCTTGTACTTGAAGTCGTCTGGAGCCATCTTTTCGAGAATCTCGGCCCACTTGTCGCGCGACACGTTGGAGAGGTTCTGCTCCTTGTCCTCCTCCATCTGTTGTAGCACGCTGGAGCTCTCGAGAACCTGCTTCGCGACGTAAATCGGGCTCTTGGTGCGGAGCGCCAGCGAGATCGCGTCGCTCGGCCGGCAGTCGACGGTCAGCTGCTGTCCGCCGACGTCGAGATGGATCAGCGCGTAGTACGTGTTGTCGCGCAGATCCGTGACCTCGATCGCTTCCACCGTGGCACCCAGCTCGCCGAGCAGATTGCGCAGCAGGTCGTGGGTCATCGGCCGCGCCATCTTGATCCCCTCGAGCGCCGTTGCCATCGCGGTGGCTTCGAGCAGGCCGATCCAGATCGGCAGGTTCAGCTTGTTCTCGGAATCCTTGAGAATCACGATCGGGGTCTTGGTTACCGGGTCGAGGGTGAGTCCGCCAACCGTCATGAGAATGAAGTGTTCTCGCCCCATCGGAGGCCCCCTTGTCGATCCTGGCCATTCTACGGAAGGTCGGCCCGTTTGCAATCTCCGGACGAAATTCATTGCACCACTAGCCGGTCGATGACGCGGTAAAGCTGGTTCAAGTTACGGCACTCCTCCACCACGTCGCAATACGGCTGGTAACGCTCCATCTCGCTGTCGCCGAAGCCCCAGGTCATCTTGCTTTCGGGATTCAGCCAGATCACCTGCTTCGCCCGCGCACGGATGTCTCGCAACGCCCATTCTTGCGGCAGGTTGTAATTGTTACGAGCGTCGCCGAGGACGATCACGGTCGTCCGCTTGTTCACGGCCGTGAGGAAGTCGCGGTGAAACATCTTGAACGCTTGGCCGAAATCCGAATGCGCGAACAGGTTGATGACGTCGCCCCGTAGCGCGATCTCGATCGCCTCCTGGATGTCGTTCTCCTCGAACAGGCGGGTGATCTCGCCGGTCTCCGCGACGAAGATGAAGCTACGCACGCGCGAGTAGAGATCCTGCAGGCTGTAGACGAATTGCAGCATGAACCGCGAGACGTTGCGCACCGAATCGGAAACGTCGCAGAGCACTACGACCTGAGGCTTGTCCTTCTTCTTCTCGTCGAATTGGATCCGGAACGGCACCCCGCCGTATTGCAGGTTCTTGCGGAACGTGTCCTTGACGTCGAACTTCCCGCGCTTGGCGCGCTTGCGTTTGATCACGATGATGTTCTTCAGCCGCCGCGCCAGCTTCGAGACCGCCTCCTTCATGCGGCGAATCTCGTCTTCGGAGAGATAGAAGAAGCTCTTCTCGCTGAGCGCTTGCAGACGCTGGCTCTCTCGGCGCGCCACGTCCCGCTTGTCGAGCTCCTGAAGAACGACCTGCTTCATGAGCAGCGCGAGATCACGCTGGCGGCTTTCGAGATAGCGCTGAAGGCGCTCGGCGGTCTGCGGGTCGAGCCCGAGCGCCGACAGCCGGGCGCGGAACGCTTCGATTTGCTGCAGGATCTCGCTCAGGCCGAAGGCGTTGGCCATGCCGTGGGTAAATTGACCTTCCTGATACGGGCGGTCGATCTCGCCGACCCCCGCCTGATCAACCGCCTCGCGCAGCCGTTGCTCGACACGTCCGCTGTCGTTTCGCAGCCATTCCTTGGCCAAATCGGAGAGGTCATCGCCCTGCTCGTTCAGCAGCTTCTCCAGCTCATCGAGCAGGCGTTGAAAATCCGCGGGATCGAGGCCGGTCGCTTCTTGCGCGCGCCGAGACGCCCCCTGGATCAGCTCGTGAATTCCGCTGAAGTAGAGATCGAAGAGATCATCGAAGACCGGCACGTCGACGGCGCGCTTGACCATCGTCGCGCGCAGCCCACTCTTCAGGACTTGCCGGCTGCTCAGCCCGAGAATCCGGGCGGCGGCGAGCGAGTCCAGCTCCTCGGCCACCGACACCCGCACGCCATTGTGGCGCAGCAGGTTCGAGAACTCGATCAGCCTTTGGTCCACTCGGCCTTTTCCGCGACGGGGACTTCAGTGCAGGAGGTCTTTGTCCGGATCGGAGGAGCCGCTGCCCTCGCTCTGCGCCTTCGGTTTCGCTTTCTGCTTGGCGACGAACTCGCGAAGCTCGTCTTGGGCCTTGCGGATGTCTCCCTCGTACTTGAGGATCGTCGACAATGTATCCTGCACCAGCGCGTCGTCGAGGCTGTGAACGTTCAAGAGCAGCAGAGCGCGAGCCCAGTCGAGCGTCTCGCTGATGGAAGGCGCCTTCTTCAAATCGAGCTTGCGGACCGCTTGGACGGCGGCCACGACTTCCTGCGCGAGCTCCTGCTGAATCCCCGGCACCTTCAACCGCACGATGCGCAGCTCCTGCTCGAGCGGCGGATAATCGATGTAGAGATGCAAGCAGCGGCGCTTCAGCGCATCCGACATTTCCCGGGCGTTGTTGCTGGTGAGCACGACGCTCGGAATGTGCTTTGCCCGGATCGTGCCGATCTCGGGAACGCTCACCTGGAAGTCCGACAGCACCTCCAGCAGGAACGCCTCGAACTCGGTGTCCGACTTGTCGATCTCGTCGATCAGTAGCACCGAGGGTCGATCGGAGGTGATCGCTTCGAGCAGCGGCCGGGAGAGGATGAAACGGTCGGAGAAGAACACGTCCTCTTCCGCGGAGATCTTTTCAACGGCGTCCTTCAGCGTCGCCGCGCCTTTCAGGACTTCCCCGATCTTGTCTTTGAGGATCTGCGTGTAGAGCAGCTGCTTGGCGTACTCCCATTCGTACAGGGCCTTCGCCTCGTCGAGCCCCTCATAGCATTGTAGGCGCAGCAGCTTGTGGCCGAGGGTGGCCGCCAGGACCTTGGCGAGCTCGGTCTTGCCGACACCGGCCGGCCCTTCGACCAGAATCGGCTTTTTCAGGTGAAACGAGAGGTAGACCACCGTGGCGATCGTCCGGCTGCAGACGTAATTCTGCTCGCCAAATCGCTGGATGACCTCATCGATCGATTGCAGCATGGAATCCCATGCTTCTCCATTTCCGCCGCCGCGCGCTCCGCGTCGATGCGCGATGGATCCCGGAACGCCGTTAGCTCGGCAACGCGCTCCTTGAGCCTCGGATCGGAAAGATCGGCGACGCCGTTCTCGATGGCCTCGTAAAGGCGCATCAGTATCAGAAGCGTCGGCCTGCTCACGACCAGCGGCGCGGTCAGCGCCGCGCTGCCGACACGCCAAACCCGAGCACCGCCATGCGCGAACGTCGAAAGCCATCAGTATTTGTACGAGAGGCTCGCGGCGATGGTTCGCGGCTCGCCATGGTAGAGCGCGC
>CAVPWJ010000178.1:0-4021 GCA_963708955.1 uncultured delta proteobacterium | reverse complement strand
CAACTTCCTGTGGTACCCGACCATCGGGCAGCAGCGGATTCGAGAGTTCCGCAAGACCGAATGGGGCCGCCTGTTTGAGCGCTACCGATCGGAGGGCACGCTCGGCGGACCGCAGGCCGAGCCGCCGCTCGCCGAGCGCGCCTCCGCATCGTGATCTCGCTGGTCAAAAAGATTTTCGGCACCGCCAACGAGCGGACGCTGAAAAAGCTCCACCCCGTCGTCGCGCAGATCGCCGAGCTCGAGCCTGGGTTCCAGGCGCTGTCGGCCGAAGGGTTGCGCGCCAAGACCGACGAGTTCAAGAAGCGGCTAGCCGACGGCGAGCCGCTCGACGACGTCCTCCCCGAGGCGTTCGCCGCGGTGCGCGAGGCCTCGCGGCGCGCCACCGGCATGCGCCACTTCGACGTGCAGATGATCGGCAGCATGGTGCTCCATCACGGCAAGATCGCCGAAATGAAGACCGGGGAAGGAAAGACGCTGGTGGCGACCTCGGCGCTCTACCTGAACGCGCTCGAGGGCAAGGGCGCGCACCTCGTCACCGTCAACGACTACCTCGCCCGGCGCGACGTGCAGTGGATGGGGCCGATCTACCACGCGCTTGGACTCAGCGTGGCGTCGATCATCCACGAGGCGAGCTTCCTCTACGACCCGCACCACCTCGTCAAGGATTATCGCTTCCAAAGCCTGCGGCCGATCAGCCGCCGCGACGCGTATCTGGCCGACATCACCTACGGCACCAACAACGAGTTCGGCTTCGACTACCTGCGCGACAACATGAAGTTCTCGCTGGAAGAGTACGTCCAGCGGGACCTCCACTACGCGATCGTCGACGAGGTCGACAACATCCTGATCGACGAAGCACGCACGCCGCTGATCATCTCTGGGCCCGCCGAGGAGTCGACCGACAAGTACTACAAGATTGACCGGGTGATCCCCAAGCTGCGCGCCGAGGCCGACTACACGATCGACGAGAAGCTCCGCCAGGTGATGCTGACCGACGAAGGCGTCGCCAAGGTCGAGCGCATCCTCGGCATCCCCAACCTCTACGACCCGACCGAGATCGACACGCTCCACCACGTGACGCAGGCGCTGCGCGCCCACAGTCTCTACAAGAAGGACGTCGACTACGTGGTGAAGGACGGCCAGGTGATCATCGTCGACGAGTTCACCGGCCGCCTGATGCCGGGCCGGCGCTGGTCGGATGGCCTTCACCAGGCCGTCGAGGCGAAGGAGGCCGTGAAGATCGAGCGCGAGAACCAGACGCTCGCCACGATCACCATCCAGAACTACTTCCGGATGTACAAGAAGCTCTCGGGCATGACCGGCACCGCCGATACCGAGGCCGTCGAGTTCAAGTCCACCTACAAGCTCGACGTGGTGGTCATCCCGCCGAATCGCCAGATGGTCCGCGACGACCTGCCCGACGTCGTGTACCGGACCGAGCCCGAGAAGTTCGCCGCGGTGATCGAGGAGATCACGGAATGCCGCGCGCGCGGCCAGCCGGTGCTGGTGGGCACGGTGTCGGTGGAGAAGTCCGAACGGCTCTCCAAGATGCTCAAGAAGGACGGCGTCAAGCACAACGTGCTGAACGCCGTGAACCACGAGCTCGAGGCCAGCGTGATCGCCCAGGCCGGGCGGCTGAACGCGGTGACGATCGCCACCAACATGGCCGGCCGCGGCACCGACATCCTGCTCGGCGGCAATCCCGAGTTCCTGGCACGCGCCGAGATGGAGAACGAGTGGATCCAACGCGTGGCCAAGCTCTCGAACCCCGATGGCGCGCCGGCCAAGCGCTACGAGGAAACGCTGCGCGAGATCCGCGAGAAGTACGACGAGGAAGTCGAGCGCATCCGCCACCACTACGAGCCGCAACAGCGCGCGCTCGACGAGAAGCGAAAGGAAGCGCTGCGCCGCGAGACCGAGCTTCGCCAGCAACTGCTCGAGAGCTCGCCGTATCGCTCGGCGCGCGACCGCTACGAACGCTACGCTTCGTCCGATCTGATTCCCGCGCTCGGCGACGGGCGCGAGGTGACCGGGAGCTACCGGCGCGCCAAGGCGGAGCTCGAGACCGCGCTCGGTGCGTCGGTGGCCGCGAGCGCCGAGGCGTTCGCCGCCGAGTTCGCCGCCGCGCGCGTGGCGCTGGACGTGCTCCTCGAGGAGTGGGCCGACCCGCAGAAGCGCTCGGCGCAGGGTAACGTCGACGAGCGGGTGCGCGACGTGCTCGAACGGGCGGCGTCCGAGGTCGGGACCGCCAACGGCGGGAGCCTCGAGGCCTACCGCCGGCTGATCGAGCAGTGGTCGTTTGCCAACGTGGAGAAAGGCGAGCACAAGACGCTGGCGGACCACCTGAACTCGGCGCGCGTGCTCTACGATCGCGTGCTCGGCGACTTCGAGATGAACCTGCTCCTGCGCGGCGGCGCCAACGGCGGCGGGGCCTCCGAGTACCAGCAAGCGGTGGAGGCGCGCCACGGCGCCGAAGAGGAGTTCCTGGCCGTCGAGCAGCCGTTCGAGAAGGCGCTCGGCGAGGCGCACTCGCGTTACGAGGCGCAGCGCCAGGAGTACGTACGCACGATCGACGAGATCCGCGAGCAGCTCGACAAGGCGCCTCAGGAGTTCCAGGAGCGCTTCGCCGGCATTCTCGCCAAGTACAAGCAAGTTTGCGCCGAGGAGCACGAGCAGGTGACCACGGCCGGCGGGCTGCACATCGTCGGCACCGAGCGCCACGAGAGCCGGCGCATCGACAACCAGCTGCGCGGGCGCGCGGGGCGCCAGGGCGATCCCGGCTCGTCTCGCTTCTTCCTGTCGCTCGAAGACGACCTGCTGCGCATCTTCGGCGCCGATCGCATCCAGGGCCTGATGCAGCGCCTCGGCATGGAAGATGGCGTGCCGATCGAGCACCGCCTGATCACGCGCGCGATCTCCAACGCGCAGTCGAAGGTCGAGGCGCACAACTTCGACATCCGCAAGCATCTGCTCGAGTACGACGACGTCATGAACAAGCAGCGCGAGGTGGTCTATGCCCGCCGCCGCTCGCTGCTCTCGGGGGAGAACCTCCGCGAAGAGATCATGGAGGCCGCCGAAGGGCTCGCGCGGAGCACCGTCGAGTCGGCGATCGAGGCCGATGCGCCGCCGAGCGAGTGGGACTGGAAGTCGATCGAGGACGCGATCGCCCGGCAGTTCGCGCTCCGCCTCCCCTTCAGCGAGGAGGATCGCGAACACGCCGAGACCACGGAGATCGCCGAGCGCGTGCTCGCCGGCTTCGGCCAGCTCTACGAGGCCAAGGAGCGCGAGTTCACGCCGGGCGTGATGCGGCAGATCGAGAAGATCGTCACGCTGCAGACGCTCGACGCGCTGTGGAAGGACCACCTCCTGAACATGGATCACTTGAAGGAGGGCATCGGCCTGCGCGGCTACGGGCAGAAGAATCCCCTTCAGGAATATCAGAAAGAGGGCTTCGATCTGTTTGGCGCGATGATGGCGCTCTTCGAGTCGGAGATCGTCACGCGACTCGCCACCGTTCAGGTCGCGCAGCAGCAGCCAGTGCCGCGCGAGCGGCTGCCCGAGGCTCCTCCCGCGGGCGCGGTCAGCGACTCCGGCGAGCCGGCCGCCGAGGATCGCCCGTCGCCCGAGACGCTGGCGATGATGCAGCGACTCGAGGCGCGGCGGCGCGCCGAGCAGCAGCAGCGCCAAGCGCAGACGTCGGCGGGCGGGCAGGCGCTGAAGACCGAGACCGTGAAGCGGGAAGGGGAGAAAGTCGGACGCAACGACCCGTGTTCCTGCGGGAGCGGCAAAAAATACAAGAAGTGCCACGGGGCGTGACGTCTCGATTGGGGTACGCTTCGGGTTAGAGCTGACGGCCGGCGAGCGGCGCAAGCTGAGATCGGGCGTCTCGCTCGCCCGCAGCTCAACCCGGATACGGCCTGCTTGGAGCTGCGGGTCGCAGCTCCAGCCGGCGGCTTGGCGATCTTCCCCGGATTGGGGCCGGCATTGACGGACCGCGGAGACCCCCGGGGGGCACGCTCCA
>CAVPWJ010000177.1:0-8850 GCA_963708955.1 uncultured delta proteobacterium | reverse complement strand
TTGTCCGGGTCCCACAGCGACGGCGTGCCAAGATCGATCGAGAAGAGGAGCAGCGGCAGCATCACCACGATCGCCAGCAGCCAGCGGGGCACGCCGCTGCGGTCGATCGCGGGCGCCGAGGAGAGCGGTCGCGCTGGACCGGAGAACGACGCCGCAGGGAGGCGCTCGCGCTTGGCTTGGCTCGTCATGTCGGTTAGGGAACAACGCGCGGCCAGGGTCCGGGGCCGCGGTGGCGCTCAGCATCGTGGAGCCCCGAGCGCACGTCAATGCGGAGCGGAACTCGAAGGCGCTGGCGCGCCGGCAGGTGGATCGGCTCGCAAAGTTCTGACCGCCGGAGTTGCATCGGACCGCCAATTTCGAAACAACGATTGCTGCTAGAGATGCCCCCCGCGGTCCCTATGATGGCGGCGCTGATCGAGCAGATGATCTAGACTCGCTGCGTCGTGCCTGAGCTCCGACCGTACGCGCTTTCAGCCCCGCGCCACTTCGCCGTCGCCCTGGCTGCGGTCACCAACGAGGTCACCCGCCGCAGCCCCGCGCCGCGCGACTTTCCGTTCTTTGGCCTCGATCATCCGCCGGGAGCCGGCGCCAAATTGCTCGAGCGGCTGTCCGAGCTCGGCATCTTCCGCTTCTACGAGCGCGTGCTGGACCTGGCCGGCGGCCTCGGCGGTCCCGCGCGCTGGCTGGCACGGCGGCGTGGCTGCCACGTGGTCTCCGTCGACCGCGACCACGAGCGCGCGGCGGCGAGCCGGCTGCTGGTGCGCCGCGCGCACCTTGACGCCGCGGTCGGCGTGGCCGTAGCCGTGCTCGATCGGCTGCCCGCCGCGGACGCCTCGTTCACCCACGCCTGGAGCGTCGAGACGCTCGGCGGCGAAATCGACGAGCGGCCGATCTGGGCGGAGGTCTTTCGCGTGGTGCGGCCGGGCGGGCACGTCGCGTTACAGGAGTGGGTGCGGGCGGAGCATGCGACGGCGGTGCGAGCCGCGGCCTACCCGCCCGCCGACGCCTACGTCGAGGGGCTCCGCGCGGCTGGCTTCCGCGAGCTTCGCGTCGAAGTGGTGCAGGGGCTCCGCGAGAGCCAGTCGGCTCTCGGGGAGATCGTCTCGAATCGCGTCGGCGGCGCGCTCGGCGCGCCGCTCGCGGACGAGTCACGCGCGCTCGATGCCGCGCGTGACCGGCTCGAGGCTCACGATCGCGAGGTCGAGGCTGGGCGGCTCGTGTTGGTGCAGATCTTTGCGCAGAGGCCGGCGTGAGACGACCCACCCGCCGGCTGGCTTCCGCGGCTCATCTCCTCGTCGTCGTCATCGTCGTATTCCTGCCCGCTCCCGCCCCGGCCCGCGAGAACATCGAGACCGAGCGCATGCTCGGCGACGTGATCCAGCAAGCGACGATGGAGACCGAGGGGATGATCGCGCCCAGCCAAGGCTGGGGTGTGCTGCCGCAGGTCGGTTACAGCCCGGACAAGGGACCGAACGCCGGCATCAAGTTCACCGACCGAAACATCACCGCCGAGCGCATGAGCCTCGACGTCCAGGGTAGCTACGCGCTCAAGCGCCAGCAGCATGCGGCGATCGGTCTGGCCGTGCCCCATTTCTTCGACGACACGGCGATCTTCGTGCTGCAGGGCGAATACCTCTTCGATCCCGCCAAGGAGTTCTTCGGGCTCGGCAACAACGAGGCCGGTCCCGACCCGCTGTCGACCAACGAGTACCGGCTGCTCACGGCGCTGGCCACGGTGGCGCTGCGGCCGCGGCAGCTGCCGCGCTTGACGCTGGGGGTGACCGGCGGTTTCACCGATGTGCGGATCGCGCGCGGAGACCTGGAGAACTTAACGCCGTCGACGGTGGACGTATTCCCCGAGCTGGTGGGGATTCACGGCGGCCGTACCAATCCGATCGCGTTCTCGCTCGTCTACAACAACCGCGAGGAAATCACCCGCCCGACGCGCGGCTGGAACTTCATCGCCAAGGTCCAGCATGTGAACCGCCAGCTCGGCAACGACTTCCAGTTCACCCGCTACATCCTCGACGCGAGCTACCTCTATCCCCTGATGACCCGCCGCCAAGTGCTCGGCCTGCGGGTCGGCGGCGAGTACATCGGCTCCAAGCGCGGCCAGGTGCCGTTCTACGAGCTCTCGTCGCTCGGCGGGGCGGAGACGGTACGCGGCTTCTTCCTCGATCGCTTCCTCGGCCGCAGCCGCGTAATGATCAACGGCGAGTATCGCCTCAAGCTCTTCGACTTCCCCTTCTTCGATCTCTGGCGCGTGCGCATCGACGGCGTGGCCTTCGGGGACATGGGGCGCGTGTTCATCGATGGCTCGGATCTGTCGCGGCAGTTCCGGCTGAATCGCGAGACCGTGCCGGACATCTTCCGCGACTTCCGTTACAGCTACGGCGGCGGCACGCGAATCGCGCTCGGCGAGGCGATTCTAGCGCGCATCGACGTGGGGTTCAGCAAGGAAGAGACGGCCCTCGTGTACTTGACGTTCGGTCACATCTTCTAGGCCGACGAGCCGCGTTCGCAGCTCAGCCGCCTCGACTCAGAGCGTTGGCCTGATCAGCGGCCGTCATTGAATTGATCGGATGCAGGCCCCGGATTTTCCGCCTGGCCCGTGACCGCCGTCATTGCGCGTATTCCTCGCGGTAGATGCGCAGGAACACCACGATGGTGGCGAGCAGCACCGGTCCGACGAAGATGCCGATCGGGCCGTAGGCCTGCAGGCCGCCAAGGATGCCGAAGAAGAGGAAAAACGTCGAGATGTTCGTGCGGCTGCCGATCACCAGCGGGCGCACCAGGTTGTCGACCAGGCTGATCACCAGGGAACCCCACAGGAGCAGGATCACGCCACGGCCCCACAGGCCCTGGGTGAAGAAGTAGACGTCGGCGGGGATCCAGACGAGCGCCGCGCCGCCGAGCGGAATGAACGACGCCACCGAGGAGGCGAGGCCGAGGAACAGCGCGAACGGCAGGTCGAGCGCCCAGAACGCCAGCCCAGCGGTCAGGCCCTGGAGCGCGGAGGTGAACACCATGCCCTGCACCACCGCCGAGAGCGTCTCGTAGAGACGGCCGAAGATCGCATCCTTGTGCTCGGGCTCCATCGGCAAGAGGTCGCGAAACGCGAAGTAGAGCTTGGAGCCGTCGCGGAACAAGAAGAACAGCATCAGCAGCATGACGAGGAAGTTGAAAACGAAGCTCGCCACGTTGCGGGCGATGCCGCCAAGCTCCGAGAGTAGGAACGCCGTGCCTTTCTGAGCGCCCTGCACGCCGAGGGCCGAAAGATCGAGCGAGCCCTGAAGGTCGTGCGGCAGCAGGTGCTCGGAGAGCTTTCCCAGCCGACTGTTGCGTAGTGATTCGAACCAGTCGCGCGCCTCTCCTGACGCAGCCTTCTCCTGCAGCACCTGGTAGAAGCCCTGCCCCTGGCCAATCGCCACGCCGGTCAAGGTGGCGAGCGGACCGACCAGCAGAGCGGAGACGATGAGCGTCATCAGCGCCGCGGCGAGCGACGGCCGGCGCAGCCGGACGAGCAGCGCGCCGTAGACCGGGAAGCAGACCAGGGTCAGCACCCCCGCCCAGGCGAACGCGGCGAGGAAGAAAGAGAAGACTCGATAGACCTCGTAGAGCAGGAAGCCCAGCACCGCGAAGAAGAAGACGGCGAAGAGCTGCTCGCGAGTCATCGGTGGGGTTTGTAGTGTCGGCGGATCGATCCGGTCAAGCCGATGGCCGAGGTGGCGAAGTGCCTTGACACAAAGACGCGCCGTTGCTACGAATTTCGTTTGTTTGATCGCATTCAGTACCAACCGGTCGCATCGCCGAGCAGTCTCGACGGAGGCACGTAGCTCAGTGGGAGAGCGCTTCCTTGACACGGAAGAGGTCGGCGGTTCAATCCCGCCCGTGCCTACCAGGATCCGGGTGGTGACGCCGTGCTCGCGCATCATGCGGTCTGCCCGCTGATGTCCGCCGCCTCCATCCGCGCATGAGGGTTGGAGCCACGGCGCCTGTCGAGGCTGGCCTGTCCGCTCGCGACGTGATCGGCCGTTCCGACCGCAGGGCGGCGGATCGCGCCGTCGCCGCGCGGGTGAACGGCCGCGTGGTCGACCTCGGCACGCCGGTCGCCGACGGCGCCGCGGTCGAAGCTGTGCTGCCCGAGTCGTCGGAAGGACTCGATGTGCTGCGGCACTCGACCGCGCACCTGATGGCCCAGGCGGTACAGGAGCTGTTCCCCGGCACGCAGGTGACCATCGGTCCGGTGATCGCCGACGGCTTCTACTACGACTTCGCGCGCGCCGAGCCGTTCACGCCGAAGGATCTCGAGAAGATCGAGAAGAAGATGAGGGAGATCACGTCGCGGAACCTCGTGGTAACGTGCCACGAGATGGCGAAGAGCGAGGCGTCCGATCTGTTCAGCGCGATGGGGGAGAGTTACAAGGTCGAGATCCTCCACGGCATCCCCGAGGAGCGCGTGTCCGTCTATCAGCAGGGGAACTGGAAGGACCTCTGCCGCGGTCCGCACGTGCCCTCCACCGGCAAGCTCGGCGCGTTCAAGCTGACGAGCGTGGCCGGCGCGTACTGGCGCGGCGACGAGAAGAACGCCATGCTGCAGAGGATTTACGGCACGGCGTGGGCGACGGAAGCGGACTTGAAGCGCCACCTCGATCTCGTCGAGGAGGCCAAGCGGCGCGACCACCGCAAGCTCGGCAAGGATCTCGACCTCTGGAGCTTCCACGCGATCGCGCCCGGGAGCCCGTTCTTCCACCCCAAGGGCGCGTTCGTCTACAACGCGCTGATCGGCTTCGTCCGCCGCCTCTACACGCGTTACGGCTACGGCGAGGTGATTACCCCTCAGGTTTACGACGCTGAGCTGTGGAAGCGCTCGGGACACTACGAGCACTACCGCGAGAATCTCTTTTTCGTGGAGATCGACGAGCGGGAGTTCGGCGTGAAGCCGATGAACTGCCCCGGCCATACCTATCTTTTCGCCAACGCCAAGCGCTCGTACCGCGATTTGCCGCTGCGCTACGCGGATTTCTCCAAGCTCCACCGCTACGAGAAGTCGGGCGTGCTGCACGGACTGACCCGCGTGCGCACGTTCTCGCAGGACGACGCGCACATCTTCTGCACGCCCGAGCAGGTGCAGGGGGAGATCACCCGGGTGATCGAGATGGCGGGCATCGTCCACCGCGCCTTCTCCTTCGACGACGTCCGCGTGTTTCTGTCCACCCGACCGGAGAACCGCATGGGTAGCGATGCCCTGTGGAACCAGTCCGAAAGCGCTCTGCGCGCGGCGCTCGACGCCAGCGGCCTCGTCTTCGAGGTCAATGCCGGCGACGGGGCGTTCTACGGGCCGAAGATCGACTTCCTGTTCCGCGATGCGCTGCGCCGCGAGTGGCAGTTGACGACCATCCAGCTCGACTACAACCTCCCCGAGCGCTTCGACCTCACCTACGTCTCGGCGGAGGGCAGGGAAGAGCGCCCGGTGATGATCCACCGCGCTCTGTTCGGCTCGATCGAGCGCTTCTTGGCGATCCTCATCGAGCACACGGCTGGAGCGTTCCCGCCGTGGCTCGCGCCGGTGCAGGCCAAGGTGCTGACGCTGACCGAGCGCCAGCAGGCTTACGGCGCCGAGGTCGTCGAAGCGCTGCGCGCGCGGGGCCTGCGCGCCGAGCTCGACGACCGCAACGAGAAGCTCGGTTACAAGATCCGCCAGGCGCAGCTCGAAAAGATTCCCTACATGCTCGTCGTCGGCGATCGCGAGGCTGCCGAGCGCCGGGTCGCGCCGCGCTCCCGCGGCGGCGAGCAGCTCCCGCTCATGTCCGTCGAGGAGATCGCGGCCAAGCTCGCCAGCGACGCCAAGGAACCGCTCCCCTAACCGGGAACCAGCCAGGAGGTGACCCATCTCGAGGCCATTGCCCACGCCCAGCGTCCGCATCAATCAGCAGATTCGATCTCGTGAAGTCCGTTTGATCGACGTCGACGGCACGCAGAACGTCGTGCCGCTGCCCCGCGCGCTGGAGATCGCCAACCAGCGGAACCTCGATCTCGTCGAGATCGCCCCCACGGCGGTGCCGCCGGTCTGCCGGATCATGGACTACGGCAAGTTCCGCTACACGCAGCGTAAGAAGGCGGCGGAGTCGAAGAAGAAGGCGACGCGGGTCGTCGTCAAAGAGGTAAAGCTCGGTTCACAAACCGACGACCATGACGTGGCCTTCAAGGTGAATCACATCCGGCGGTTCCTCGCCGAGGGGATGCGCGTCAAGGTCTCGGTGTTCTTCCGCGGCCGGGCGATCACCCACCCCGAGAAGGGCAAGGAGATGCTCGACCTGGTGATGGGCAAGATCGAGGACGTCGCCAGCCAGGAGCTCCGGCCTCGCCTCGAGGGCCGCAACATGTCGATGATGGTGGTCCCGAAGTAGCAGCGGGGCTCTGGCTGGCCGCGACGAATGTGCTATAAGTTCGCGGTTTGATCGAGGAGACGGGTTCCATGCCGAAGATGAAGACCAAGCGAGGGGCCGCCAAGCGGTTCCAGGTGACCGGCAGCGGCCGGGTCAAGCGCAGCCACGGCTACAAGCGCCACATCCTCACCACCAAATCGCGCAAGCGAAAACGCCAGCTCCGCCATTCGGGCATGGTCTCCCCGGCCGACGAACGGGCCGTCAAGCGGCTCCTTCCCTATCTCTAGACGAACCGGTTCGTAAGGAGTTTCCCCGATGCCGAGAGCGAAACGAGGAACCAAGCTCCGCCGCCGCCACAAGAAGCTCCTGAAGCTCGCCAAGGGCGTGATCGGCGGTCGCAAGAACTATCGCCAGGCGCGCTCCACGGTCGAAAAGGCGCTGACCTATGCCTACCGTGACCGCAAGGCGCGCAAGCGCAGCTTCCGCAGCCTGTGGATCGTGCGCATCAACGCGGCAGCGCGCGACAACGGCATCACCTATCGGGCGCTGATCTCTGGCCTCAAGAAGGCCGGCGTCGAAGTGGATCGCAAGATGCTCGCCGATCTCGCGGTCCGCGACGTGGCGGCGTTCACGGAAATCGCCACCCTGGCCAAGTCGAAGCTCGCTGCCTGATCTACTACTGCAGAATTTCAGTGGTTCACGGGAAGACATGAGATCCGAGGCCTCGGCGGGCGACCGTCATCTGGTTGCGGCTGCGAGGCCGCGCTGAGAATCGAATGAACCGCAGGCGATCCTGCGGATCGCACGCAGGCGGCCTTCGGCCGCGCACGGCAAAAAGGAAAACTCGACTGGCTACGGGTTCGGCCGAGCCGAACCCGCGGGGCCGCGTTTTCACGGGGACTGGGATTTCAGCGACTCCGCGGCCCTGTGGTCCGCGCGAAGAGCACGACGTTGCGCTCTGACCTCGAACGCATACGCCAAGCGGCGCTGGCGGATCTCGAACGGTGCGAGGACGATGCCGCCCTCGAGCAGGTGCGGCTGCGCTACCTCGGGCGCAAGGGCGAGCTCACCACGGTGCTGCGCGGCATGCGCGAGGTGCCCGAGGCGGAGCGGCCGGCGATGGGCGAGCTCGTCAATGCCGTCAAGGCCGCGGTGGAGGAGCGGCTCGGAGCGCTACGCCAGCGGCTGGCGGATGCCCGGCTGGTGAAGAGCCTAGCCGAGGACCGGCTCGACGTCACGCTGCCCGGCATCCGCACCGCGCACGGCCACCTCCACCCCCTGACCCAGGTGCTCGACGAGATCACGTCGATCTTCGTGGAGATGGGATTCGACGTGGCGACCGGCCCGGAGGTCGAGGACGACTACCACAACTTCGAGGCGCTCAACATTCCTCGCGATCATCCAGCCCGCGACATGCACGACACCTTCTTCGTGGCCGGAGACCGCGTGCTGCGCACCCACACCTCGCCGGTGCAGATCCGCGTCATGGAGTCGCGCCAGCCGCCGCTTCGGGTGATCGCTCCCGGCGCAGTCTATCGTCACGACGACGACGTCACGCATTCGCCGAACTTCCAGCAGGTCGAGGGCTTCTTGGTCGACGAATCGATCACGTTCGGCGACCTGAAGGGCGTGCTTTCCGAGTTACTGCGGCGTTTCTTCGGGCCCGAGACAAAGGTGCGCTTCCGGCCGAGCTTCTTTCCGTTCACCGAGCCGTCGGCCGAGGTCGACATCGGCTGCGTGATGTGCGCGGCGAGCGGCAAGCAGCCCGACGGCTCGCCGTGCCGCGTCTGCAAGCGCTCGGGGTGGCTCGAGATCCTCGGCGCGGGCATGATCGATCCCAACGTCTTCCGGTTCGTCGGTTACGATCCAGAGAAGTTCTCCGGTTTCGCGTTCGGCATGGGGGTGGAGCGGCTGGCCATGCTCAAGCACGGCATCGGCGACATCCGGCTCTTCTACGAGAACGACCTTCGCTTTTTGAGGCAGTTTTGAAAGTCTCGATGAACTGGCTGCGCGAGTTCGTCGCCGTGGATCTCTCGGCGGCGGAGCTGGCGGAGCGGCTGACCATGGCCGGGCTCGAGGTCGAGGGCATCGAGTTCCACGGCACGTTCGATCGCATGATCGCCGGCCGGATCGTCAGGATCGAGCGCCATCCGAACGCCGACAAGCTCTCGGTCTGCACGGTGGACGTGGGCGCGGAGGGCACGCTGCGGCTCGTTTCCGGCGCGCCGAACCTCGATGCCGGCCTGCGCGTGGCGGTGGCGCTGCCCGGGGCGACGCTCGCCGACGGAACGCGGGTCGAGAGCGAGGAGATCCGCGGGATCTCCTCGGCGGCCGTGCTGCTGTCGGAGCGGGAGATCGGCATCACGGATGATCACGGTGGCGTGATGGGGCTCGACGCTGGCGCCGAGCCGGGGACGTCGCTGGCCGCGATCCTCGACACGGCGGACACGACAATGCGTAG
>CAVPWJ010000176.1:0-12749 GCA_963708955.1 uncultured delta proteobacterium | reverse complement strand
CCATCCCGCGTGAAGCCGATCGTCAGCTCCTCGCGGTCGGCCGCCGTCGACAGATCGGGCACGCGATCGGGGTCGTTGATCGGCGTGTCGTTGATCGACTGCAGCACGTCGCCGCTGCGCAGGCCGAGCATGGCGAGGACACTGCCTACTTCGAGCGGGCCGAGCTCGAGGCCGTGGCCGCTACCCACCGACACGCGCTTGGCTTCGGCCTTCTCGAGCGCGCCTTTCAGATCCTTCGCCACCGCGCGAGCCTCGGCGCGAGACAGCGGGTCGGTGACCGACGCGGGCGGGGGCGGGGCCGCTGGGGTGGCGTGCACGACCGGATCGGGCGGCGGCGGAGCAGCCGGCGCTTCGGCGGCCAGCCTCAGCGTCACGTCCTTCGAGCCGGAGCGCAGCACGACCGAGTCGCCTCGCACCTCCTTCACCGTGCCCCGGTCGAAGACCGAGTCGCCCTTGCGGAAGATCTCTTGCCGGCCGTGGAAGCCGATCAGCGCCGACGGCGTTGCGGCTCGTACGATGCCGAGCAGCTCGAGATCACCGGCGGAGGCTTCCTCCTCCTCCGGCGGAGCGGTCGGCAGCGCGGTGGGGGAAGGCACCACCGTCGGCACCTCGGTGGGCGTCGGCGGCGCTTCGGTCGGCGCCGCTCGCATCACCGCGGCCACCGTGGGCCTGGCCGCCGCCTGCTCGGCATTTTGCTCCTCGGCCGGCTCCTTCTGACCGCTGCAGGCGGAAAAGACGGCGACGAACAACAGCCCTACCAACCCCGAAACCGACGGCTCGTACGATTGCATGACGCGATGGTAGTGACTCGCTGCCGAAGCTGTCAACGAAACCGCAGGCGAAACCGCAGGCGACGGCCGGGAATCGCTCAGCCGCCGACCCTCAGATTGGCGCGGATCGCCTCGATCTCCGCCGATTCGAGGCCAAGATCGCCGAGGAACCGCTCGATTCCGCCCTCGCGGTCGATGGCGGCGAACAGCGGCTCGAGCACGTCGGCCTCCTGCACGTACTCGGCGAAGACCTCGTTCGAAACGAGGTAGTCGGCGACGATCTCGCGGCGCGGCGCACCGAGCACCTCGAGCAAGAGCACGGTGGCGACGCCGGTGCGATCGCGACCGGCCGTGCAATGATAGAGGATGGGCAGCCGCTCCGGCTGGGCGAACAGGCGCAGGAACCGCGCCCAGTGCTCGGGGTGGTCCCGCACCATGGCCACGTAGAAATGGCCCTGCGAGCTCGAATCCTTCGGCAGGTCGATGCCTTCCTCGAACCAACGGTCGCCGATCGGGATATGCTCCCATGCCGCCTCGGGAAGCAGCGCCGGCAACGGATCGCCGAGGATCTCGATCTCCTGATGCGTCTGAAACGTCACCACCGTGCGAACGCCGAGGCCGACGAGATCCGAGCGCAGAGGGTCGGCGAGCTCGCCGAGATGCCCAGAGCGGTAGACGCGCCCGGGCGTGATGCACGGCCCTTCGACCGTCAGCCAGTTGCCGACGCTGCGGAAGTTCTTTCCGCCCCCTCGGGAAGCCACCATCAAGAAGTCGCGAAGCCCCTCCATGCCAACCCCACCAGAGTGGCACAACTCGCGGTCCGACGCGACGGGGCGCTTGCGCTGTCGCGCACGACGAGGTGCGAAGAGGGCGCCTGACCTCAACACGAAAGTCTACCCGGACAGACTGTTCCCGGATCCCCGGAAACCCGCTCCCCACGGCAGCTTCCACGGTGCATAGCCCTCCGAACTGCGCGGAGGCGGGTTTCCGGGAGGAACGCCGAATCAGCTCGCCGCTCGCTCCTCGGCGGCGGCGCTCCCCCCGTTCAATGCCCGGAGCTCCGGCATCACCTTCTTCGCGAACAGCCGCATGCTGCGCTCGATCTCGTCGGGCGTGAGCGCGGCGAAGCTCGGGCAGATGATTATCTCGAAGTCGCCGAGAATGCCGCGGCGCTTGTCGAGGCGGTCGAGGATCTGCTGCGGCGTGCCCCACGCCTGCACGTCGACGTAGGTCTCGAGCGTCTTCTCGATACCCGCGGCCTTCATCATCTCACTGCCCTTCGCGTAGTTCTCGTAGCCCCGCGCCTTGCCGAAGTGCTCGGCGAACATCTCGTAGTGATCGATCACGCTCATCAGGTACGCGGCGATGTTCTTGCGCGAAATTTCCTCGGCGCGGGCCGCGTCGTCGTCGCAGTACATGAAGTCGAAGAACGTCGGCGCGGGCGCCGCGACGCCGTGGAACTTCGCATACGTGTCCCGGTAGGTCTGGAACGCCGGCACCAGCGTCTCGGGGCTGAACTGTGAGAACACCATCATCACGGCCTCGAGCTCGGCGGCGATCGGCACGGATTCCGGAGACATCGCCACGCAGTACGTGCGGCCCTTGAAGCTCTTCATGGGCCGCGGCCGCACCTCGATGCGGTCCTGCTTGTAGTAGGGGCCGTTCCCTTCGACGAATCCTGATTCGAGCCCGCCGAGGATCATCTTCGCCGATTCGTCGAAGCGCTCGCGCGCCTCGTTCATATCGATCATCATACCGCGGTACTCCATCTTCGCGAGGCCGCGGCCCATGCCGAAGACGGAGCGGCCGCCCGAGAGGTGGTCGAGCAGTACCATCTTCTCGACGACGCGGAGCGGGTTCTGCCACGGCAGGATGACGGCAGCGGTGCCGAGCGCGATGCGCGTCGTGCGGCCGGCGAGCCACGAGAGGAACTGCATGTTGTCGGGGCACATCGAGTAGCCGTCGAAGTGGTGCTCGACGCTCCACACGGTGTCGAAGCCGAGCGGCTCGCCGAGCTCCGCGACCTTCAGCTCACGCTGGTAGAGCTCGGTGTCGCTCATCGTGCCGGGATTCTGGAACACCATCTGAAGTCCGATCTTCATTCTTCTTCCTCCTCTCTGACCGTGAACGTTTTACGTGAACATCCTCAAGCCGTCGGCAGGCGGTGAAAGCGCCGCGCGACCTGGATCGCGCCGTGCACGTGCCGCCCCTCGAAGAGCGCGGTGCCGATGATCCGCGTGTTCCTGTTGTTCAGGTACCACGGCTCGACTGGAACGGTGCCGGGCGCCGACCACAGGCCGACGATGCGATACCGCTCGCCCTTCGCCGCGAGCTGAATGCCCTCGCCGAACGCGGACACCGCGCCGTCGCCTCGATCACGACGTCGGCGCCCCGGCTGCCCGCTAAAGCGCAATGCCGCGGCCAACGCAGAGGACATCATCCATCTTCCGGTCGAATTCCGGGTCGCGTCGTTTCAGGTAGCAAGTAATCTTGTGCGGTCGCAGGATGTTGGAGACCGTGCCGCGACCAATGCGCAAAAGCGACGGATGTCTCTCAGCCTGAGCGTGTTCGTGCACGTAAGCTGCCAAGCGCCGCGTTGGTCCACTCTCCTCCCCTGCTTCACCGCATCCGGAGGATAGCCTGCGCCGCCAACAGCCGTATTGCAACGATAGGGGCCAATACCGTTTGCGCGGTCGCTTGAAGAGTTCGTGAACGTTTACGAGTCGAAGCACCGCCAGCCGACCCCCTCGTGGCCGAAGCGGAACGCCTCGGGATGGAGCACCTCGGCGAGGATCTCCAGCGACTCGACCAGGCGGGGCCCTGGGCGGTTGAAGAACTGGTTGCCGTCACCAAGCACGACGCGGCGCTCGCGCACCGCGCGGAGCGTCCGCCACTGCGGGTGCGCCGCCAGCAGCGCCATCTCGCGCTGCGTGCGCTCGAGGTCGAAGCCGCAGGGAATCACCAGGATCCAATCCGGATCGCGCCGCACGAGGTCCTCGAAGCTCATCCATGGCGAGTGCCTGCCGGCTTCTCCGAACAGGTTCACGCCGCCCGCCCGCTCGACGAGCTCGGGCATCCAGTTGCCGGCGGCCATCAACGGATCGATCCACTCGATGACCGCCACGGTCGGTCGGCGGACGACGGAGCGCGCCCGGCAGGCGATGTCGTCGATGCGCGAGCGCAGTCGCGCGACCAACGCTTCGCCGCGGTCGGCGGCGCCGAGCGCGGAGGCCACCGCGCGGATGTCCCGCCACACGTCCCTGAGCGCGTTCGACTCGAGCGAGACGATCCGCGGCTGGGAGTCGATCCATTGGCAGACCGCCTGCTTGACGTCGCGCAGCGACACCGCGCACACCTCACATTGCGATTGCGTCACCACCACGTCCGGCGCCAGCTCGCGCAGCCGCTCGGCGTCGACGCGGTACACGGAGAGGCCCTCGGCGAGGATCGCCTTCACCCGCTGGTCGATCTCGTAGCTGGTGCCGTCGGTCGGGAACTTCG
Source organism: uncultured delta proteobacterium (assembly GCA_963708955.1). Lineage (GTDB taxonomy): Bacteria > Desulfobacterota > Binatia > JACPRU01 > JACPRU01 > JACPRU01. The sequence continues at coordinate 8,478 of CAVPWJ010000176.1, read as the reverse complement.
GCGCGGTACAGACCGGCAGCCGCGAGACCCACGTCGGGTAATCGCACTCGTGGGAACGGCCGACCAGATCGTCGCCGAAACCGAGGGCGCAGACGATCTCGGTGGAACTGGCGATCAGCGAGACGATGCGGGCCATGGCGTCAGCCTTCAAACACGATCTTCCACAGCGCATCCAGCGATTCGACCCCGCTGATCTCGAAGCCGTCCGCCGCGGCGATCCGCCGCTCGCTCGCCGAGGGCAAGATGCAGCGGCGAAAGCCCATCTTCTGCGCCTCGCGCACGCGCGCCTCGGCCTGGTGCACGGCGCGCACCTCGCCGGCGAGGCCGACCTCGCCGATCACCAGCGTGCCGGGGTCGATCGGCCGGTCGAGGAAGCTCGAAGCCACCGCGGCCACCACGCCGAGGTCGGCCGCCGGCTCGTCGATCGAGAAGCCGCCGGCGACGTTCAGGAAGATGTCCTGGCCGGTCAAGTGAAGGCCGACCTTCTTCTCCAGCACCGCCACCAGCAGGGCGAGCCGGTTCGAGTCGATGCCGAGCGTGGTCCGGCGCGGCGTGCCGAACGCGCTCGGCGTGACCAGCGCCTGCAGCTCGACGAGGATCGGCCGCGTCCCTTCCATCGCCGCGATCACCACCGACCCCGCCACGCCGACCGGGCGCTCGGCGAGGAAGAGCTCCGAGGGATTGACGACCGGCACGAGCCCGCTGTCCTTCATCTCGAAGACGCCGATCTCGTTGGTCGAGCCGAAGCGGTTCTTGACCGCGCGCAGCACGCGAAACACGTGCCCGCGATCGCCCTCGAAGTAGAGGACCGTGTCGACCATGTGCTCGAGCACCCGCGGCCCGGCGAGGTAGCCCTCCTTGGTGACGTGGCCGACCAGGAAGCAAGCCGCGCCGCTCTGCTTGCTGAAGGCGACGAGCCGCGCGGCCGACTCGCGCACCTGCCCGATCGACCCGGCGGCCGAGGCGAGCTCGGCGCTCGTCACGGTCTGGATCGAGTCGACGGCGATGACGTCGGGCGCGAGGCTCTTGGCGATCTCCAAGATGCGCTCGAGCGAGGTCTCGCAGAGCACCCAGGCCCGCGAGTCGGCGAGACCCAGCCGCTCGGCGCGCATGCGGATCTGCTGCGCGGACTCCTCGCCCGAGACGTAGAGCGCCTTCACCCCGGAGGCGGCGAGCGCCGCGGTCGCCTGCAGGATCAGCGTGGATTTGCCGATGCCGGGGTCGCCGCCGATCAAGATCGCCGAGCCGCCGACCATGCCGCCGCCGAGCACGCGGTCGAGCTCGCCGATCGAGGTCGAGCGGCGGGGCTCGCCGTCGGCGGAGATCTCGACGAGCGGCGTTGGGCGCCCCTCGCTCGCCGCCGCGCCCCGCCGCCCGCCCTTCGCAGGCGCAGCCATCCGCTCCTCGACCAGACTCTCCCACTGCCCGCAGTCGGGACAGCGGCCGAGCCACTTCGCCGTCTGGTATCCGCAGCTCTGGCAGGAGAACAGCGTCTTTTCACGCGGCACGCGGGGGACTCTAGCTGAGCGCGCCGCCGCTGTGGAGCGCCCGAGGTCCGTCAACCTCGGGTCGGCAACCAAGTTGACAGGCCTCCACCCCCCGCGTAGCTCTCTGCGCCATGTCCGCCGTGCTGGCTCCGCACTGGGATCTCGCCCGCGACATCGAAGGCATCCGCGAGCGCGGCCTCCACCGACGGCTTCGCCGAATCGACGGGCCCGAGGACGCGGAAGTCGTGGTCGACGGCCGCCGCGCGATCCTGTTCTGTTCGAACAATTATCTCGGCCTCGCCAACCACCCCACGGTGGTCGCCGCCGCGCGCGAGGCGGCAGCGCGCTACGGTGCCGGCAGCGGATCTTCGCGGCTCATTTCCGGCACGCTGGCGATCCACGGCGAGATCGAGGAGCGGATCGCCGCCTGGAAGGGAACCGAGCGCGCGCTGGTCTTCGCCTCCGGCTATCACGCGAACCTCGGCGTGATCCAAGCGCTGGTCGGCCGCGGCGATCTGCTGCTCTCCGACGAGCTCAACCACGCGAGCCTGATCGATGGCTGCCGGCTGTCGCGCGCCGAGGTGCGCGTCTACCCGCATCGAGACCTGAACGCCCTCGATCACGAGCTTCGCGTCGCCAAGGCGCGCCGCGTGCTCGTCGTCACCGACACGGTCTTCAGCATGGACGGCGACCGTGCTCCACTCGCCGAGATCTGCGATCTCGCCGAGCGCCACGGCGCCGCGGTGATGGTCGACGAGGCGCACGGCACAGGCGTGCTCGGCGAAACGGGCTCCGGGCTCGTCGAGGAGGCCGGCGTGCGCGGGCGGGTGCTGGTACAGATGGGCACGCTCAGCAAGGCGCTCGGCAGCTTCGGCGCCTACGTCGCCGGCAGCGCCGCGCTCGTCGATCTGCTCGTCAACCGCGCGCGCACGTTCATCTTCACGACCGGCTTGCCGCCGGCGTCCGTGGGGGCCGCGGCGGCCGCGATCGACATCGTCGAGCGCGATCCGGCGAGGCGGCGGCGCCTGTGGGACAACGCGCGGGCGCTGCGCGAAGCGATCATCGCGGCCGGCGTGGCGATGCCGCCACTCGAGTCGCCGATTCTTCCCGTCGTGCTCGGCGGGGCCGGCCGCACCATGGCCGTGTGCGAGCGGCTGCTCGAGCACGGAGTGTTCGCGCAAGGCATCCGCCCGCCGACGGTGCCGCCGGGCACCTCGCGGCTGCGCGTCACGCTGATGGCCACGCACACCGCAGACCACCTCGAGCACGCGCGGCGCGCGCTCGCCGAAGCCCTGCGGGAGGACGCATGAGGCGCGACGCGCGCGCGCTCGCCGCCGCCGATCGCCGCCACCTCTGGCATCCGTTCACGCAGATGCAGGAGTGGCTCGGCGAGGAGCCGCTCGTCATCGAGCGCGGCGAGGGCAACGAGCTCATCGACGTCGAGGGCCACCGTTACCTCGACGGCGTGTCGTCGCTCTGGTGCAACGTGCACGGGCACCGCAAGCGCGAGATCGACGAGGCGATCCGCGCGCAGCTCGACCGGATCGCGCACTCGACGCTGCTCGGCCTCGCCGGCGTCCCGTCGATCGATCTCGCCGAGCGGCTGGTCGCGCTCGTGCCGGCGGGCCTGACGCGCGTCTTCTACTCGGACGCCGGCGCGACCGCAGTCGAGATCGCGCTCAAGATGGCCGCTCAGTACTGGCAGCTCCGCGGCGAGACCGGCCGCGTGCGATTCGCCTCGCTCAGCGAGGCTTATCACGGCGACACCATCGGGTCCGTCTCGATCGGTTACTCCGAGAGCTTCCATCGCTTCTTCAAGCCGCTCTTGTTCTCGGCGCTGCGCCTCGATCCGCCGCACGTTTACCGTTTCCATCGCGGCATGAGCGGGCCAGACGCGCTCGCCGCCGCGCTCGAAGAGGCGCGCCGACAGCTCACCCGCCACGCGCCCGAGCTCGCCGGCATGTTCGTCGAGCCGCTCATGCAGGGCGCGGCCGGCATGTGGAGCCATTCGGTCGAGTACCTCCGGGGTCTGCGCGAGATGACGAGTGAGCTCGGCATGCTGTTGATTTGCGACGAGGTGGCGACGGGCTTCGGGCGCACCGGCAGGATGTTCGCCTGCGAGCACGCCGGCATCGTCCCCGACCTGCTGTGCATCGCCAAGGGGCTGACCGGCGGTTACCTGCCGCTCGCCGCCACGCTGGCCAGCGAAGAGCTCTTCTCCGCGTTCCTCGGCCGCTACGAGGAGCGGAAGACCTTCTTCCACGGCCACACCTACACGGGGAACGCGCTCGCCTGCGCCGCGGCGCTTGCCAACCTCGAGGTCTTCGAGAACGAGCGCGTGATCGAGCGGCTACAGCCGAAGATCGAACGGCTACGCTCGCGGCTCGCCGAGGAGATCGAGCCCCTGTCACGCGTCGCCGAGGTCCGTCGCTGGGGAACGATGGTCGGCATCGAGCTGATGAAGCGCCCCGCTGCGCGCGAACCCTACCCGGCGGGCGACCGCGTCGGCCATCAGATCATCCGCCGCGCCCGCGCGCGGGGGGTGATCATCCGCCCGCTCGGCGACGTCATCGTGTTGATGCCGCCGCTGTCGATCCGCGAGGACGAAATCGATCGGCTGGTCGCCGTCACCCGCGAGGCGATCGTCGAAGTGGTCGGCGCGTGAGCCGCGGGTTCCTGGTCACCGGCACCGACACCGGCGTCGGCAAGACCGTCGTCGGCTGCGCGCTCGCCGCCGCGCTGTCGCGCCGCCTGCGCGTCGGCGTGCTGAAGCCCGCCGAGACCGGCTGCGCGGAGACGGGCGGCGAGCTGCGGCCCGGTGACGCGCTCCGCCTGCGCGCCGCCGCGGGGGCCGATCTCGATCTCGACCTCGTCTGTCCGTTCCGCTACGCCGAGCCGCTCGCCCCCTGGCTCGCCGCCGAGCGCACCGGCCGAGCGATCTCGCTCGCCAGGATCGAGGAGTGTTTCGCGGCGCTCTCCGCCGTCTCCGACGTCGTGCTGGTCGAGGGCGCCGGCGGGCTGCTCGTGCCGCTCACCGAGCGGGAATCCTTCGCCGACTTGGCGGCACGGCTATCGCTCGCTCTCGTCGTCGTCGTCGGCTCGCGGCTCGGGGCGCTCAACCAGACCCTGCTCACGATCGAGTGCGCACGACGGCGCGGCCTCGCCGTCGCCGGCTACGTCTTGAACCATCTCCGCGCCGAGCGGGATCTCGCGCAACGTCTGAACGCGGGAGCGCTGGCAAGGCTGAGCGGCGCGCCGTGCCTCGGCGAGATGCCGTTCCTTCCCGAGGCGGAGAGCCTCGATCGGCACGAGCTCGCATCGATCGGCGAGCCGCTCGCCGATCGGCTGTTCCAGCCTTCGCCGCGGCCCGCGAATTGACGGCCCGGCGCGGCCTCCGGCGGGCGCGCTCCCACCTTCCCCACCGCCGCCGGCTCCATCTTCGGCGAGCGCGGGAGGAAGCGCTTTACCCGCGTAGCGCCGCTGCCGCCGCTTCCTGGTAGACGACCTTCAACGGCACCTGCGCGGACGCGGCGACGCGCCGGCAGTCGTCGTACTCGGGAGCAACGTTCAGGCTGCCGTCGGGGCCGTGGCCGAGCTTCACGCGCACCCGGCCGTAGCGGGTGTCGACTTCGCGCAGCTCGCGCTCGACGCGCAGCCGCTCGACGGGCGTGACGCGAACGCCGAGCGTGGAGGTCTCGCTGAAGAGGATCGCCGCCAGCGTGTCGCGCCGGGCCGGGTCGGCGAGCACCGAGAAGACCACCGCCGGACGGTTCTTCTTCATGTGCACCGGCGTGAAGAAGACGTCGCGCGCGCCGGCGGCGAACAGCCGCTCCATAACGTATTCGTAGATCTCCGGGTTCAGGTCGTCGAGGTTGGCTTCGAGCAGCAAGAGCGAGTCGACGCCGATCGTGACCGACGGCGTGCCGAGCAGCACACGCAACAGGTTCGGACGATCGGGAAAGTCCCCTTCGCCGGCGCCGTAGCCCACCCGATCCACGGTCAGGCTCGCCGGCATCGGCGCCGGCCGCGCGAGCGCGGAGACGATCGCCGCCCCGGTCGGCGTCACCATCTCCCACTCGCCGTCGCCGAGGCGGACCGGGAAGCCGCGCAGCAGCTCCGCCGTCGCCGGCCCCGGCACCGGAAGCGGCCCGTGCGCCGCCTGAACGATGCCTGTGCCGAGCGGCAGCGGGCCGACCACGATGTCGTCGATGCCGAGCGCGTCGATCGCCCACGACGCGCTCACGATGTCGACGATCGAATCGACGGCGCCGACCTCGTGAAACGCGACCTCGTCGGGCTCCACGCCGTGCACCTTACCCTCGGCTTCGGCCAGGCGCACGAACACCTGCAGCGCCAACTCGCACACTCGTGGCGACAGCGCGCTGTCGCGCAGCAGCGCGCGGATCTCGCGGAACGGACGATGCCCGTGCCGCGCGCGACCGGGCGGCGACTCGCCGTGCGAATGGTGGTGAGCGCCTTCCGCGCCGCCCTGGTGATGGTCTTGCGGCGACGGCACCTGCCCGTCGATCTCGACGACGAACTTCGTCGCCTGGATGCCGCTCTTCTCACGCGGCTCGCGCCGAACGCGGTAGCCGCGCACGGCGAGCTTGCCCAGCTCGCCGCGAAGCGCGTCGATATCGAGCCCGCAATCGAGCAGCGCGCCGACGATCATGTCGCCGGCCAGGCCCGAGAAAGCGTCGAAGTAGGCGGTTCGCATGTGACGATAATCTTGTCCTCTTGTCCTCTTGTACCTTTACTGGCAAGGGAACGCGGTGGTACCCTTTTGCGTTACCATACGGGCGCCTATGAACAAGCGAGATCTCAAGTTTTTCAAGGAGCTCCTGAGCGAGCGCCGCATCGAGCTGTTGCGCGAGGCAGGGCGTTCGGTGGACGGGATGTCGGACGACAAGGAGAACTTCCCCGATCCGACGGACCGCGCCGCGCTCGAGTTCAACCGCAACTTCATGCTGCGCATCCGCGACCGCGAGCGGAAGCTCATTACCAAGATCGACGAGGCGCTGAAGCGGATCGAGGATGGCACCTACGGCCTGTGCGAGGAGTGCGAGGAGGAGATCGGCGTCGAGCGCCTGAAGGCGCGGCCCGTCACCACCCTGTGCATCGACTGTAAGGCCACCCAGGAGGCTCAGGAGAAGAAGGTCGGCACTTGAGCTGCGCGCCCACGGGGCGCCGGGCATCCACGCCCGCCTCCTTGAAGCCACCGAACGCGGCTGCTAGGAGGATCGCTTCGGCGCTCCGACAAGCGGATCGCCTTCGTTCCCGGTACGGGGCAGTAGCTCAGTTGGGAGAGCACCACGTTCGCAACGTGGGGGTCGAGGGTTCAAATCCCTTCTGCTCCATTCTTCTTTCAACCGTGTCGGAAGCGGTTGTCGATCTAGCTGGCCATCCTCAGTGATGTTCTTGATGCCCAAAAAATCGGGCCATGGTGCGATGCCGTCGGCGTGGCATGCGGACCGTCGAAGATGCCAAGACAGTAATCCTTGATTGGCCGGGGCTCGGCGAGCTTCATACTCCCAACTCCTCGAAGTTGGTCTGAATCCTCGCCGCCAGATCCACCGCTTCCTTGTTGAGGTCGGCCAGCTCCACATGGATGTCGCGCCGGGCCTGCTCGAAGTCGAAGCCCTCGGCCGCTTCGATCTCCGTACGGTCGACCAACTTGACCAGCCCCGATACGGCCTGCAGCTCGGCGTTCGGGAAGCAGCCCCGCAGTCACGCCACCTGCCGGTGAAAGCAGGCTGCGTGCCAGATCTGTTCGACGACCGCTTTGCGCTCCTCGTCGAGCTGCTTCACGAGTTTGACCGTGGCGCGGCAGTCGTAGGCGGCGGAGATCGCTTCATCGACCGCAAGCTCGGCGCCCAGGTCCGCGATGCGTGCGGCGAGCTTGCAGAGGAGGTCCACCTGTTTGATCAGGCCGCGGATTGCCTCAGCGTTACGATCGAACGCCGCGCGCGCGGCGTGCTGCTTGTCGCTCTCGCCGGGCAGGGCCTTGGCGTACTGCTCGCCGAAGGCGCGCACGGCGGCGACTTGATCGCGTGCAGCGAGGCGGCGGCCGTTCAGGTTCCACGAGAGCAGTTTCACTCACGTCTCCTCCGGGAACGGATCGCCAGGTCTCGCCCCTGGCAGCACGATCACGCCCTCAACTGGATCACCGACCATCCAGAACTTCCCTTCGAGCGCCATGAGGCCGGTGAGGGCGGCCAGCGCAGCGTCGACTTCGTCCGTCGATCGAAGTTGTTCGGCCTCGACTCTGTGAGCTTCGAGGATCGCTGCGCGCCAGCGCCGCTTGCGGCCGCTGCGCCGGCAAGTGCCGGCCGGCGGCCGGCTACCCTTCAGGGCGACCGAAATGCCATGCGGAAAAACCTCGATTGCGCAGCCTTGGAGTGCCCTATTTCCGGTGAAGAGCGGGTAGGCGGTACGCTCTGCCGTCTCGAAGGCTGCGAAGCCGGCGCGCATCCAGTCGTAGAAGTTCTTTTTTGCCTTCTCGGGATCTGACGGCGTGAAATAGCAGTAGCCGCCGGCCGGGAGGACGACCAGCGGACACGCACTCGCCGTCGCGAATCGCGCAACGCGCCGGTCGCGATCCATAAGCCCTTGGCGGCTCACCCGGAGTGAACCGAGCGGATCGCCTTCGTAGGGATCGCTGCCGGCGACGTAGATGATGATCTCTGGGGCAAAACGCTCGCGCACACGAGCCAAGGCATCGTCGAGATGACGGAGGTAGTCTTCGTCGCCGGTGCAGGCGGGCAACCCGACGTCCAGGTCGCTCTGCATCTTTGGCATCGGGAAAAGGGACTCCTCGTGGATAGACAGGGTGAACACGTCGTCGGTGTTCTCGAAGATGCTGGCGTTTCCGTCTCCTTGGTGAAGGTCGAGGTCCACGATGAGCGACGGGCGCATGAGCCCGTCGCGGCGGAGGCGCGCGATCGCGATGGCGACGTCGTTCACCAGGCAGAAGCCGTGAGAGAGATCGCGG